>NZ_DJDT01000207.1 GCF_002432345.1 Pedobacter sp. UBA5917 | reverse complement strand
AGAGATCTATCTCGAGACAGATTTCTCGACTTCGCTGCGCTTCGCTCGAAATGACGTTAAATTAGGAGGGGTTGAGTGAGAAACCTCTTTGTCAATAATATTATTTTATATCATAAAAACCACTCAGAATTACAAAATGGGGGGAATACTTTAGTTTAGTTTAAAGTAGGGTTACTCAAACTGTTCATCAGACCCTGAAATAAATTCAGGGTGACGAATGCCTTAAAAAATAAAATCGTATTTTTGCGTTTCATTAATTACACACAGTTTGAAGTTTCCTAATTTTAAAGACCTTATTCTTTTCGAAGACAACGATTTTATTGTTATCAATAAACCTCCATTTTTAGCCTCGCTCGATGAACGTGGCGGATCAGGAGAAACCAATGTATTGCGTTTGGCAAAACAATATAGCGATGATGCACAGGTTTGTCACCGTTTGGATAAGGAAACTTCAGGTGCTTTGATTATTGCAAAAAATCCGGAAGGTTACCGTCATGCTTCTATGCAGTTCGAAAGAAGAAAGGTAAATAAGACTTACCATGCGGTAGTAGATGGGCATGTTATTTTTGATGATCTGACGGTTGATCTGCCGATTTTAAACGATGGCAATAAAAATGTAACCATTGATAGGGCCGAAGGTAAACGTGCCGAAACGATATTTAATTCTTTAAAATACTACAAACACTATACTTTGGTTGAGTGTAAGCCGATTACCGGCCGTATGCACCAGATCCGGATCCACCTCGCTACCCAAAGGGCTGCCATTGTTGGTGATGACATGTATAAAGGGAAACCGGTTTTTCTATCTTCGATCAAAAGAGGCTATAAATTAACCAAGGGTGAAGAGGAACAACCGATCATGAAACGTTTTGCCTTACACGCCCGTCATCTGGTGTTTAAAGGGCTGAACGATCAGGATATTGTGATCGATGCACCATATCCAAAAGATTTTGCCACCCTGATTAAGTTATTGGATAAATTTGATGCATAAAAGAGGCTTTTAAATTGGCTTCTCCGGCTTGTTTTTATTACTTTTGGGCATCGCCCTCTATTAAAAAACAATAGAATGTACATCAGATTTGTAAATTACCTTGATAAGATTAACCAATACCGTAAATCTAAAATATCAAACCGTAATTTCTTAATTATCCTTGCTGTAATTGTAGGGATTTTAGCCGGATTAGCAGCAGCCGCTTTAAAAAGTTTAACCCATCACATAGAAGAATTTCTTCAGTCAGATTGGCACTGGAAATATAAATACTACCTGTATTTTATTTTTCCGATGATTGGTATTTTTTTAACGGTGCTGTATATTAAATACTTTATCCGTAAAACGAAATTCGAAACAGGTTTAACTCCATTGCTTTATGCGATTTCGAAAAAATCGAGCAAGGTTGAAGCTCACAATATTTATTCCCAGATTATAACAGCAGCTGTTACCGTTGGTTTTGGGGGATCTACTGGTTTGGAGGCCCCGATTGTAACCAGTGGTTCGGCAATCGGATCAAATCTTGGCCGTTTACTGGGTTTATCGTACCGCGAAATTACCATGCTGGTTGCCTGTGGTGCAGCGGCAGGGATTGCTGGAGCTTTTAACAGTCCGGTGGCGGGTATTGTTTTTGCAATCGAAATCTTATTGCCCGAATTTACCATTCCAGCCTTTATTCCTTTGTTACTTTCTGCGGCAACGGCAGCAGTAGTGGCCAGGTTATTTTATACACAACAGCTTTTCTTTTTGGTTACAGAAGGGTGGAAGGTTAATGCTTTGCTCTATTATGTAATTCTGGCCTGTTTTATCGGTTTGTTCTCCATTTATTTTACGAAGGCAAATTATGCCGTTAAAGGGTTATTTTACAAAATAAAGCATCCTTATACCAAGGTGGTAGTGGGCGGATTAATGCTCGGTGCATTGGTGTTTCTATTTCCAACACTTTATGGCGAAGGATACATCACCATAAAAGGACTGTTAAAGGGCGACTATCAAGCGGTAATCAACAACAGTATTTTTGCTGATTATAATACCATTCCGGCATTGGTGGTTTTATTTACGGTTGTTACTATTTTTATGAAATCGATTGCTACTCTGGTGACCTTAGGAGCCGGTGGTAACGGAGGAACGTTTGCCCCTAGTTTGATTATGGGTGGTTTAATTGGATTTATTTTTGCCTATGTGGTCAATTTATCCGGTATAGCACAGTTAAACGTATCCAATTTTATTGTTGCCGGTATGGCTGCAGCTTTAGGATCCATTATGCATGCACCTTTAACAGGTATTTTCCTGATTGCTGAAATTACCGGAGGGTATATTTTAATGGTTCCGCTGATGATTACCACAGCGATTTCTTACGCCATTAACCGAAGTTCGCAAAAACATTCTATTTATACCAAAGCACTGGCCGATAAGGGAGAATTATTATCGCACGAAGATAAGGATACCACGGTTTTAAACCAGATGAAACTGAAATACCTGATCGAGAAAAGCTATCCACAGCTACGGATGGACGATCTGATTTCAATCAAAATGAATGAAATTATGCAATCGCATAAAAATGTAATAGCAGTTACTGATGAGGTGGGAGATTTTAAGGGAATCATTTATATCGAGGAGCTATTTAACGAAATGATCAGTAATTCGGATAAAGATCATTTACAGGCTTCTTATCTGGTTCAGCCGGCGCCAAATACGATTGCAGAAAACGATGACCTGAAGCTGGTATTGGAGAAAATGGAACAGGATAATGTTTGGATTTTACCAGTATTAACCGCACAGAACCAATACCTGGGTTTTGTATCTAAAACGGCAATCTTTAATAAATACAGGGCATTGCTGATGAGGCAAAATGATTATATGGGGTAGAGGTTGGTGTGTTGATGCGTTTAAATATTGTAAAGCTCGTGTTTATGTTATTAGAAGGGGATGTTGGATTGTTTTAAGGTTGAAAAGTTGCAATGTTCCGTTGGTTGCCAAAGATGGATCTAATATTGCAACATTTGAATTTAGAAAGGTTGGAATATTGTCTGGATAACCTTTGAACATTCCAACCTTCTAACTTTTCAACTTAATTACTCAGCTCTTTTTAAACCGAATTTCTCGATTTTGCTGTATAAGTGACTTCTTTGGATATCAATTTCATCAGCAGTTTTTGATACGTTCCAATTGTTTTTTTCCAGTTTGAATTTGATAAACTCACGTTCGGCATGGTCTTTATAATCCTGGAAATTATTGAACGAATCGAATGATGAAGTTAATGCAGAGCCACCTGCGCCGGCAATCTGTGCACTTGTTGCTGCACCGATATTTGTTCCTCCGCCCGGGTTGGCAAATGCCCTCACATCATTTTCGGTAATTACCTTATCACTCAAAATAATTAAACGCTCAATCATATTGTGCAGCTCACGCACGTTACCAGTCCATGGTAATGCTTGTAAAGCTGTCATACCGCCATCATTTATTTTTTTAACCGGCATACCGTAATCACTGCATATACTTTCTAAAAAGTTCTGCGCAATAACCGGAATATCGTCAGTACGTTCTGTTAAGTGCGGAACATGGATATTGATTACATTTAAACGGTGATACAAGTCCATACGGAAGTTACCATCTTCAATTTCCTTTAAAAGATCTTTATTGGTTGCTGCCAATACGCGTACATTTACCTCAATTTCCTTTTCGCCACCAACGCGTGATATTTTATGTTCCTGCAGGGCACGTAAAACCTTTGCCTGGGCCGATAAACTCATGTCCCCAATCTCATCCAGAAATAAAGTTCCGCCATTCGCCAGTTCAAATTTACCGATACGTTGCTTAACGGCCGAAGTAAATGAACCTTTTTCGTGTCCAAATAGTTCACTTTCAATTAATTCGGAAGGAATTGCAGCACAGTTTACCTCAATTAACGGGCTATCGGCACGGTTCGATTTTTCGTGCAACCAACGGGCTACCAGTTCTTTACCACTACCGTTTGCGCCTGTAATGAGTACACGAGCTTCGGTTGGGGCAACACGCTCGATAGTTTCCTTAATTTTAGAAATACTTTCTGATTCCCCTAAAATTTCGCGGGTTTTACTGGCTTTGCGTTTTAAAACCTTGGTTTCGGTAACCAAATTTCCACGGTCTAAACCATTACGTACTGTGATGAGTAAACGGTTTAAATCAGGTGGTTTCGAAATGAAATCGAAGGCTCCTTTTTTACTGGCTTCGATGGCGGTTTCAACTGTTCCATGACCGGAAATCATAATGAAAGGAAGGTCGGGTTTAATGATCTGTGCCTGTTCGAGCACTTCCATACCGTCCATCTTGTTCATCTTGATATCGCAGAGCACCAGGTCGAAATTTCCTTTTTTGATCATTTCGAGGCCGTCGATACCATTATCGATATCTTCAACATCATAATTTTCATACTCCAGAATTTCGCGTAAGGTACTCCTTATCGCACGCTCATCGTCAATTATTAATAATTTAGCCATTAGAGATGTATTCTTCTATTTGAAATGCGAATATATTATTTTTTAATTAATGTATAGTTTTTTATACAATTTATAGGCTATAAACCCAAAAGAGGAAGAAAGGTTTTAATGTTTGTAATCCATTTTGAATTTACTTAAATCTGGTCGATGCTTTTTGGTCCTATTTAATTCCAGATCATAAATGGTTTTACCCAGGTTTTTCATAAAAGGAAAACAAACCGTATCGTATTCGTATTTATTATCATTGTAAATGCCATCTTCATTGCTTTGTACAACCGCAGTAAGGAAATATTCTATCCCGTTTTTAAAATCAACGAAATAGGAGTTATCAATAATATAACCGTAGCTATCGCCATATTTATTAAATATCCTAATGTTTGGATCAGGCGTAACCTGTTCGCGGCCATAATAGAGCATTTTTGCGTAAGTAGACCAAAATTCTTTCGGATCGTATTTTGGGAAATCGCTTTCCGTTGGGTATTTGCTCATGTAGGTATAAATCAACTTATAATCTTCGGCAGTGAGGTTAAACCTTTCTTTAACAGGGAATGCTTCCGGAAAAATCAGCTTTTGCATCAACTTTTGCTGATCGTTAATGGCAAATGCATTTTTTCCAGCCAAACTAAAAGGTTTGTTTATCAATTTATCAGTACTATCCATATAACCTTTACCCATCACCAGGTTGGTTAATTGCAGTTCGTATTCTTTTGGATCATACTGCTCTGGCTGGCTGTACACTAAATTATCACCATTATAGAATTTAATAGGATTAGTGTGCTTGGCCGATTCGCCGGCGTCGCCAATGGCCAAACGGTTTAAAATCCGGCTATCGTTTAATCCGTTTGCTTTTAGCTTATCATTTATTTCGGTACGACCAATGAATTCGAATAATCTGTTAAAAGCATCATTATCGCTGGTAAGCAGGATTTTTTTTACATAATGCTCAATAGAAGGCAGTCCGTTTTTAGCGCTGGTATCTTTTAAAACTTTCGTTTGTCCTTTATACGCACTATCGGTAATCATCGTGCTTTTAGCAGTTAAACCCGTATTCTTTAAACGGTTTACCTTTTCCAAGGCAAAAATTACCGCAGCAAGTTTAACCGTACTGGCAGGGTAGAAATAGTGGTGCGGATCTAAATTGTAGCTGAAGGTTTTAAATATGGGCTTGTTCTTCGCATCGCGGTTAATCTGGGTGTAGAGAATCTGTATCTGGTTATGATCTGGGTGATTAAGCACGGCCGAAAAAATTTCTGGTTTGCCTTCCATTAATTTCTTTAAGAAAACGGTATCGGTTTTTTGTGCCATAACAGATAAACTGATCAACGATAATGCAACGGTTAAAATTCTTTTCATGATCGAAAATTTGATTCCTAATTTAGGTTTTTCTGTTATAAAGACCGTTTTCCATCACGCATTTTACATGTTGTTTAATTTTGTTACCTTTGCAGCGCTTTTGGTTTCCGGTTTTACACCCGGAATTAAAAGGGAATACAGTGTAAATCTGTAACTGTCCCGCAGCTGTAAGCTCCTTAACGGATTTCCAATCAATCTGCCACTGTTCCAACTTGTTGGGATGGGAAGGCCGGAAACCCGGGAGTAAGTCAGAAGACCTGCCTTAGCATTATATTTCATAGCTTTCGGGGATTGAAGCTAGGGGTGATGTACTTACGTTTTCGTATTTCATTTCTTTTCATCTGTTGGCTGTGGGTTAAACTCACAATCAAAATGACTCAAAAACATTCTGCCATTGCGGGCAAAATGCGGTTTTTTATATATTCTTCCATTTTGTGGATAGCATTTCTATTGCCTTTAAATAGCCATGCGCAAACAGACAGTACCAAAAAAGCAACGCAGCTTCAGGAAGTCCAGATCAGGGAATACCGCTTAACGGAGCAGAGTAAATCGCCAACACCTGTTCAGATTTTATCAGCCGAAGACCTTAAAAGGATCAACAGTTTATCGGTTGCTGATGCCATCCGGTATCTTTCTGGTGTACAGTTAAAAGATTATGGTGGAATAGGAGGTTTAAAAACAGTAAATGTGCGCAGCTTGGGCACTAACCATACCGCTGTTTTTTTGGACGGTATCCAGATTGGCAATTCGCAGAACGGACAGGTAGATTTGGGAAAGTTTTCACTGAATAACCTCGAAGAAATTGCTTTATATAGTGCTCAGAAGCCCGAATTACTTCTTCCGGCAAAGGGTTACGCTTCGGCCAGTAGTATTTACCTAAAAACAAAAGAGCCTGACTTTGAAAAAAACGAAAACCAAAAGATTGAACTGGGCTTAAAAGCGGGATCGTTCGGATTGATCAATCCATCATTGGTTTACCTGTACAAAATTAATGATAAACTGCACGCCAGTATCAATACCGAATATATCAATTCTGATGGGAAATATAAATATAGGTACACTAACGGTGTTTTCGACACTACTGCGGTAAGAAATAATGGCGATGTAGAACGTTTCCGCCTACAGGCAGCACTATTCGGCAAGCTTAGAAATGGAAAATGGAATGTACAGGCTTATTCATTCTTATCGGATAGGGGATTACCGGGAGCAATTGTTGCCAATAGGTTTGATTTTACACAAAGAATCTGGGATCGCGATTTCTTTGTTCAGGGAAGTGCTGAGAAAAAACTATCGGATAAATTTACCGTACTGTTAAATGGTAAATATACTTACAGCTACCAACGTTATCTTGATCCTGATTATGTTACTACCACCGGTTTTTTAGATAACCGTTTTAAAGATCAGGAAGCTTACCTGTCTGTTTCAGGTAAATACAGAATAAGCCCGATATGGGAAGCTGCGTATGCATCTGATTATACCTACCAAACCTTAGATGCCAATATTTACCGCTTTGCTTACCCAAGTAGAAACTCGTTTTTAAATGTGTTAAGTTCATCTTTAACACTGGAACAGTTTAATGTACAGGCAAGTGTGTTAAGTACAAGTGTTTACGATCGCGTAAAAGTTTATTCCTCATCAGGTAATAAACAGGTATTCAGTCCAACGGTAATGCTTTCGTGGAAAGTGTTTAAACATCATGACATCAGGATCAGGGCTTTTTACAAAGATATTTTCAGGATGCCCACCTTTAACGATCTGTACTATACCTTTATCGGTAATACCCTGTTAAGACCCGAGTATACCAAACAGTACAATGTTGGTGTAACTTATTTCAAAAACTTTAATAACCGGAAACTAAAGTTTATCGATATCCAGTCTGATATTTATTATAACCGCATAAAAGATAAAATTGTGGCACAGCCAGGGGCCAACCTGTACCGCTGGATTATGTACAACATCGGTTTGGTTGATATACGCGGTTTAGAGCTTAACGCCAAAACAGCATTCGAGCCTTTAAACCATCTGGTGGTTAATTTAGGCGTCAATTATACCTATCAAAAAGCGGTTGATGTTACCTCGAAACAGCAGGAAACCTACAAAGATCAGATTCCATACATTCCCAAAAACAGTGGTTCCTTTTTGGCTAAGCTGGATTATCATCAATGGCATGCCAACTACGGTTTTATTTATACCGGTTTCCGTTACAACCAAAAGGCAAACAACATTTACAATTATATGGAACCATGGTACACCCACGATGCGGCCATTGGTTATGAATTTAAGTTAAAAAAAGGCAGTATCAATATTAATGGCGAAATAAATAACCTGCTTAACCAATACTACGATCTCATTCCGAATTTCCCAATGCCCGGCAGAAACTACAGGTTAACCCTAAACTATAAAATATGAAACATTTAAAGTTTTTGATAACTATCCTGGCTTTTCCGTTGATCATTATCAGCGCCTGCAGAAAAGATCCGCAACCCTTACCATCAGAAATTACCAGGGTAGAGCCGGAGCCAACGTCTGCAATTAAAGGTTTCTATCTGGTTAACGAAGGCAATATGAATATGAACAAGGCCTCCTTAGATTACATGGATCTGGTAAATGGAATTTACACCCGCAATTTATACAACCAGGTAAATCCAGAGGTAACCAAAGGTTTGGGCGATGTGGGGAATGATATTGGCCGTTATGGAACTAAGCTTTATGTGGTGGTTAACATATCCAATAAGGTTGAGGTCTTAAATGTAAAAACCGGAAAAAAGATCGGGCAGATCAATATCACCAATTGCCGTTATGTTACTTTTAGCAATGGTAAGGCTTATGTAAGTGCTTATTTGGGCAAGGTTGGCGATCCTAAGGCACCAAATGGAATTGTAGCCGAAATCGATACTACAGCCCTCAAAATAAACCGTACAGTTGAAGTAGGTCGGCAGCCCGAAGAAATGGCCATTATCGGCAATAAATTATATGTGGCCAACTCTGGTGGTTATAGTCCGCCGGATTACGAGCATACCGTTTCTGTCATCGATCTAACCAGTTTTACCGAGACTAAACGTATTGAAGTAGCCATAAACCTCGACCGTGTTAAAGCAGACAGTTATGGCGACCTTTATGTTACCTCGCGTGGCGATTATTATACCATTCCCTCAAAACTTTTTGTTATTGATACACAGAGCGATCAGGTTAAAAAGATATTCAATATTGCTGCAGGTAACCTGGTGATAGACGATGATTACGCTTATATCTATAGCACAGAATGGAATTACATTGAAGGCAAGAACAAGATAACCTATAACATGATCAATGTAAAGGACGAAACCATAATGGACCGAAAATTTATTATGGATGGTACCGAAAAAGATATCAAAGTGCCTTATGGTATAGCCGTAAACCCGATCAGCAAAGATGTTTATGTAACCGACGCTAAAGATTATGTGAGTCCGGGCAAATTACATTGTTACAGTCCCGAAGGCCGCCTCAAATGGTCGGTTAGCACAGGCGATATCCCAGCCCACATTGCATTTGTAAACTAAATCTAAATCATATGAAAAATCTCTACAGAAACAACATTTTAATTTTGGCCGCTATTGTGGTGTTCTTCATTTCATCCTGCAAAAAAGATGGCGCTGAAATAGCCGACAAAACGCAGGTGATACCAGAGACCAAAGGTATTTATATGCTTTGCGAAGGGTTAATGGGCATTGGTAACAGCGCCATCTCTTATTACGATATTGCCACAAAAACTGCTGTTGCCGATTATTATAAACAGGTAAATAATGCGGAGTTAGGTGAAACCGCAAACGACTTAGAACAGTATGGAAGCAAAATGTACTGCGTTGTGGCTGGTATACAGGGTAAAAAAGAATCTTTCCTGGATATTATTGACATTAAAACCTGCAGATCGTTAAAAAGGATTTCTTTTAATTCGGCAACTGATGGTTATATCCCAAGGTTCGTGGCTTTTTACAAGGATAAAGCATACGTTTCGCGTTATGATGGGAAAGTAAGCCGTATTGATACTGCATCAATGGCCATTGATGGAGAAATTATGCTCTCAGAAGGATTAGAGCAATTGGCAGTAGCCAACGGAAAGTTATATGTATGTAATTCATCACATCCTTACTATCAGAACGGCGGTAAAAACAAAGTATCAGTAATCGATCTGGCCACCTTTACCAAAACAAAAGATATTACTGTAAACAATAATCCGGTAAGGATACAGACAGCTGATAATGGCGATCTGTTTGTGGTATGCTGGAACGATTATATCATTAATAACAATCCATCATTGGATAGAATAAGTAGTGTAAGCGATACAAAAATAGCTTCTTATGGTTATGATCTGGGAGCTATTGCGATTAACGGCTCTGCAGCTTACGTATCCAAAGATATTTATAGCAATCCCGATATCAAAGCCTTAAATACTACCAATGGTGCATTTAGTTCGAGTTTAATTACCGATGGACATACCATAAACATCATTTATGGATTAACCATTAATCCGTTCAGTAAAGAAGTAATGGTTGCTGATGCAAATAGCTACAATGGTACAGCAGGTACTGCTTATTGTGTTGGGACAGATGGTAAGGTTAAATTCAGTTTTGCCACAGGGGTACTGCCGCAACATGCTGTATTCAATTACAAATAGTTAAAAACACCAAATAACGATATATAATAACAGATGAAAAAAAGTTACCTGATTTTAATGCTCGGCATTGCAACCTTGATCTACAGCTGTAAAAAAGATGATAAAGAAGTAGCGCCAGATGTTAACCTCTCTATTAAGGGAGAAACTTTAACCGGAAAAGTAAACAGCAAAACAGCTTTTGTTGCCGGAACAAATAATGGCAAAGGCTTTAACCACGAATGGAAACTGGATGGTAAAGTGGTAAGCACTGCCTATAATTTCGATTTTACACCAAACACAGCCGGTACTTATGTAGTAGAGTATACTGCGAGCAACAGTTCTGGTTCATTCTCCCATAAATATACTGTAACGGTTCCTGTTCCTGTGGTGGCAATAAGCCCTAATAGTACCAAATTTATCACTACTGTTTTCGAATACCTGCCGGCACCAGGACAGTTTATTAATGAAAGTTTGGGAAGTTTGGCCGGAGCCCAAAAAATTATTGGCGATGTATCCCAAACCGGTCTTGTTAGTTTGGGTGGATTTGGCGGCTATATTATTTTCGGTTTCGACCATTCTGTGGTGAACAATGCCGGTGCAGATCTGGCTATTTACGGTAACCCGATTGGGGGCACAACGCCTTGGGCCGAGCCGGGCATCGTGATGGTGAGTCAGGATGTAAACGGAAACGGTAAACCCGATGATGAGTGGTACGAATTGGCAGGTAGCGAATACAACAACCCGTTAACCGTTAAAAATTACGAAATCACTTATACCAACCCGAAAGGTTTTGCCAATGTAAGCTGGACAGATAACCAGGGGAATAGTGGAACCTATGATGTAAACAACTTCCACAGACACAATTTTTACCCTGAATTTGCTCCCGATCAGGAAAAATTAACCCTTAAAGGAACCCTATTGCCTTCTACATGGGGTAAAAATGGCAGTATTTTCATAAACAGCGCATTTCCATGGGGATATACCGACAGCTGGTCTACCGGTGATGATTATGCCACTAAAAGGTACAACAGCTTTGATTTAGATTGGGCAGTTGATAAAAATGGAAAGAAAATAGCCTTAAATACCATCGATTTCGTAAAGGTTTACACCGGTCAGCGCGAAAAAGGAAATACACTTTTGGGTGAAATATCAACCGAGGTTAAAGGAGCCGTGGATTTAGGTATTAAATAGATCTATCAAAAAAAAGATTATCTGAATTAACGCTCTTTTTTTCAATAATCTTAATATGAAAACAAAATCTATCATCACATTAATGCTTTTGTCTGCAGCACTTTTTTCGTGTAAAAAGGAAAATGCTGTTGAAAAGGAAGGCGATGGCGACAAGCCCGCCGCTCCCCAATCGCCTTATTTAAGTAAAATATACGAATTTAAACAAGCGCCAGGGCAATTCACCAACGATCTCGTTAAAACGGATATCCTTATCGGTAGTGCAGGCAATGGTCTGGTTTCGCTTGGTGCTTATGGCGGTTTCATTGTATTTGGTTTCGATCACAGCGTGACTAATGCAACCGGTGCCGATCTTGGTATTTATGGCAATCCATTAACAGGCGTTGATATGGAATTTTCTGAGCCTGGCATTGTATGCGTAATGCAGGATGTGAACAAAAACGGTTTGCCTGACGATGTTTGGTACGAACTTGCAGGTAGCGAATATAACGCTGCAACAACCATCAAAAATTACAAAATTACCTATTACAAACCTGCAAAAATTACCGATGATGTACGCTGGACGGATAACCAGGGTAAAGAAGGGGTTGTGCTCAGAAACCAATTCCATGCACAGGATTATTTCCCATCGTGGGCAACCACAAACGAAATTTCTTTTACCGGAACACTACTTAAAAATACCTTAACCGCCGGCGATATCATCACCAATAAACCTTTTGCTTTTGGTTATTCGGATAATGGATCCAACGAATACATTGCTTTACAGGAATCGTTAGGAAGGGGTTATAATACTTTCGATATCGATTGGGCGGTTGATGCAACCGGTAAAAAAGTAAATCTTTCCGCTATCGATTTTGTGAAGGTATACACCGGGCAGAATAGTAATGGAAATCCTTTCAGTCCCGATAACAATAACGAACGATCGCGCTACCTGGGCGAAATCTCTACCGAATTTGGCGGAGCGGTTGATCTTAAACTTTTAAAAAAATAAATACACAATATGAAACAATTCAACTTAAAGCAATTATTAGTAGGCGCATTATTTCTTACGATAGGTCTGTACTCTTGTAAAAAAGACGGCGTAGAAAACCAGCAGGTAGCTCCTGTTGACGGCAAGTACGAAAATGGCTTTTTTGTAATCGGCGAAGGTTCTTACGCGCAAAATTCGGGTGCGGTGAGTTTTTACCATTATGGCGATGATACCCTTAATATCAGGGCTTATGAAAAAGAAAATCCAGGCAAAATATTATCAAATACTGCCAAAACCAGTACGCTACAATTTGCTTCAATTATAAACGGAAGTATTTATTTAATGTGTAAGGTAAATGGCCCGATTGTAAAAATTAACGAATATACATTAAAAGAAGAAGCAAGATACGCACAGGAAGCCAGCAACTGGAGAAGCATTATACAGGTTGAGGGAAACAGGGGATTGGTGAGCGCAAACGATGGTGTTTACCAGATCGACCTGAATTCGTTGGCAGTGCAGAATAAATTGACTTCGGTTGGCGCTTTAAACACCGGCGATATGTGGAAGAAAGACGGTTACATATACCTGTCTCAAAGTAATGGTGCTAAAATTATAGCCGCTAATAACTATTCGCTGGTTAAAAGTTTCTCCAATGTTAACCGCGGTTTCGCACAAACACCAAATGGTAAAGTTTGGACTTCTACCGGAAGCCGTTTGATCGCTATCGATAACAATCTGGATACCACAGGTGTGGCCTTACCGGTGGCATTAGGTACTTTTGGATTAGATGCGCCAACACGTATCACCGCATCCACAAAAGAAAATGCCGTTTTTTATCATTCAGGTAAAAATATCTATAAATATGTGGATGGTAACCCTGTATCATTAGCGCAGCCTTTCATCACTATTGCCGAAGATCCATTTATGGTTTACGGCGCTATCCGTTATGATAAAAACAAAGATTACATTGTGGTAAACGGTATTCAAGGTTATGGTGCAGCAGCTACAGTAAACTACTTATTGATTTATAATGCATCAACCGGCTCATTAGTAAAAAGAATTAAATATGGTGGCGATGGTGTTACCACCGATTTTACAAAGATATTTTTTAACGATTTGGCCATCTTCCATTAAAATGCCACTATTAACCTCTCAAATGTTAAAGGCCTGAATTATTGCGGGCCTTTTTCATTTCATGGCTTGTGTCCCATGGTTTGTGTTCCATGGTTTGTGTCCTCACAAACCATCGCGTCCACTCAAATTAAATTGAAATCGCATCTCAATAGACTCGATTCGTATCAAAATACATTGAATTAGTATCTTGATACACTGAAAATGTATCTAATTACATACAAATCATATCAAAATACACTGAATTAGTATCTCGCAACACTCAAATAGTATCTAATTACATACAAATCGTATCTTGAGACATTAAAAATGTATCTAATTGCATACAAATCAAATCGTTAGAGGATCGATGTATATCAAAATAAATTTATATTGTAATCCTCGTCCCATGGTTTGTGTCGCATGGTTTGTGTCCCCACAAACCATCGCATTTACTCCCTTTGTATATCTAAAATTATATCAATTATAGTGAAATAGTATCTCGGAAGAGTTGAATCATATCAAATTAGTTTGCCCTTATATCCAGGTCTTTCCGCTAACCACTCTTTTTACTACATTTGCAATGCTTTTGGTTTCCGGCTTTACAACCGGAATTAAAAGGGAATACAGTGTAAATCTGTAACTGTCCCGCAGCTGTAAGCTCTATAACGTTTTTCAATCTATACGTCACTGTCCATTTAACTACCGGACGGGAAGACAGAAAACCGGGAGCAAGTCAGAAGACCTGCCTTTAGCGTTTAATTTCATAGCTTTCGGGGATTGAAGCTAGGATTGAGATATTAACGTTGTTCGTATTTTCATTTCCTTTTCTAATCTGTTTGCTGTGGGCAAAACTCACAATCAAATGAACAAAAAAAGTATGCTAACTGTAGCTGGCCTGGGCTTAGCACAGTTAATGATTAGCCAGTTGGCTAATGCTCAAAAACAGGACAGTTTACAACTGAAAGACGTTGTAATTTCTGCAACCAAAAATGATCAGAAGCAATCACAAACCGGTAAAGTGGTTACCATCATCAGTCGCGAAGTATTAGAACGCAGCAATGGTAAATCGTTACCCGATTTGCTTAGCGAACAGGCAGGTATTATCATCAGTGGCGGCAATAGTAGCCAGGGTAAGGATAAAAGCATATTTATTAGAGGTGCACTTGGTGGCTATGCGCTGGTTCTTATCGATGGTATTGTGCAAAACGATCCGGCAAGTGTAAGTGGAACATTTGATTTACGTTTATTTTCAATCGATCAGATCGATCACATTGAGATTCTAAAAGGTGGCCAGTCAACGATTTATGGGTCGGATGCAGTTGCTGGTGTAATCAATATCATTACAAAAAAAGGTGGCCCAAAAGGTAATACCATTTATGGTGTAGCCAGTGGAGGAAGTTTCGAAACCTACAAAGGCACAATCGGTTTGAATGGAGAGGTGGAAGGATTTTCTTACAACATCAATTATACCCATCTTAAAACCGATGGGATATCGGAAGCAGCTACACCGGTAGGAAGTAGTGCAATATTTGACAAAGACGGATTTAAAACAGATGGTTTAAACGCTAATTTCGGGATTAAACTGGATAAAAATTTCTCAGTAAATCCGTTTTTACGTTATTTCTATGGCAATTACAAAATAGATGAAGGTGCCTTTACCGATGGTTTACCAACCAATAACTCTATTCTGAAACAGTTTAGCGCCGGCTTTAATGCGGAGTATAAATTAAACACTGGCAAAATAACACTTAATTACAGTCACGAAAGTAACTCCAACGATGTAAATTCTAGCTATCAGGGCTATCCGAGCCAGTTTCTAAATTTTGGCAAAATCAATGTGATCGATTTGTTCTATAATCAGAAACTGGGTAGTAAATTAGATTTGCTTGTTGGTATTGATAACAGAAAAATGAAGCTGGTTACCGATACTAAAAATCCTACAACCAATATTTTCGCCGCTTATGGGTCATTATTTTTGCATGATTTAAGTGTATTTAACCTTGAAGTTGGCGGACGTTACAACAAACACGATCAATATGGCGAAAACTATACTTATTCAGTAACACCAAGTATTAATATTATAAAAGAAATAAAATTATTTGGAACCGTATCTACGGCATTCAAAATTCCTACGCTTAACATGTTGTTTGGTCAGTATGGAGCCAATCTTGGTCTGAAACCTGAAAAATCTCAAAATTACGAAGCCGGTGTAAATTTTAACATTGACGATGAGCTATTTAC
The DNA here is from genome assembly GCF_002432345.1 of Pedobacter sp. UBA5917. Lineage (GTDB taxonomy): Bacteria > Bacteroidota > Bacteroidia > Sphingobacteriales > Sphingobacteriaceae > Pedobacter. The sequence goes on along the minus strand of NZ_DJDT01000207.1, from coordinate 7,598 downwards.
ATTACGCCTTGCAGGTTTCAAACGCGATTTAACCGATGCCATTGTGTATACCACAGGTTACATTAACCAGGCAAGCCAAAAGTATAAAGGCTTTGAAGTAGAGCCAGCCATTAAATTCAGTGTATTTAATGTTAATGGTTATTATGCTTACGTAGAGGGAAATACCGGAACGCTCAACTATTTGATCCGTAGACCAAAGCATACATTTGGGATCAATGCTGGTGCACAAGCTACAGATAACTTATATGTTAGCGCAAATTTCCATTATTTTGGCAAACGTTTCGATACCAATTTTAGCTCTTATTCAGACGAAGTGTTACCATCTTATAATTTGTTAAATGCTTATGTTGAATACGCATTGGCCAAAAAACGTGTAAAGCTATTTTTTGATGCAAAAAATATCCTGAACAAGAAATATAGCGAAATTATTGGTTATAATACACCTGGTTTCAACTTTAATACAGGCGTTACTTTTAATATACACTAATAAAATTTAACTTTGCGGTATAAATATTAACCAAAATAAAATGTCTCATTTAAAATTCAATCCACGCACTTTGATTTTGTTGTTGATGATTCTGGTAATTACGGGCTTCCGTTTGCTGGTAACATTTAACTCTGATGAATTAAAGTTTGCCAATTTCTCATCAATAGGTGCAGTAGCCTTGTTTGGGGGAGCATATTTTAAAGATCATATTAAAGCATTTGCCTTTCCGATATTGAGCCTGTTTTTAAGCGATTTCATTTTATCAATCACCATATTCAGCAAATACAGCAGCGGTTTTTTATACGAAGGCTGGTACTGGACTTATATTGCATTCGCTTTAATGGTGCTGGTTGGCAGGGTTTTACTTAAAAAAGTAAATGTGGTAAATTTATTGGCTTCAACATTGGTTATTGTTTTAATCCATTGGATTGTAACCGATTTTGGTGTTTGGTTTAAAAACCCATCTTACACACAGGATTTAGCCGGCTTTTGGTTATGTTTAGAAAGGGCAATTCCATTCGAGATCAGATTCCTCGAAGGAACCGTAATTTACGGCGCATTGCTTTTCGGTGCTTTCGAAATTTTAAAAGCGAAATACCCGGTATTAAAACTGCAAACACAAACAGCATAACTGGAATTACCTGGTTGGCAGCATACCACCAAACCATAATAAATATAAATCCTCTTTTGATTAAATTCAAAAGGGGATTTTTTTTAACATAGAACAAGTCGTGATGCTGATCCGATAACTATCGGATTTATTTCAATATCTAGTAAAGGCCGCGTTAAATTTATTATGCGCAACGTAAAACTCAGGTGAGCTAAGGTGTCTAAGGTGGTCAAAAAAATAAAGACTACGTCGTTTAATTTTTCACCATTTAAGGAATATAAGACCGTGTAAGCTTATATGGTACTTAAATGTCTTACATGGTCAAAAAAACGATACCGATTACCTGATGTCTCACCAATCTCTAGGAAATAAATAAAAAACCACTTTTAATAAATCAAAAAAAGATTTTTTTAACTTAGAACGTCAATTACATTTTACCTTTTACATCTTCCATTAAATGAAAGTCGTTTCCTTTTTGCCAGCTGCCACCAAAATGATCTACGATATGGGCCTTCAGGAATACCTGTACGGTGTAACATTCGAATGCCCGAAAGAAGCTGCAGATCAGCCAAAGGTTGTACGCTGCATACTCGAAGGCAAAAACTATTCGAGTATCGAAATCGATCGTATATTTTCTGCCTCCAAAGCACAGGGCAAAAGTTTGTACTGGGTAGATGATGAACTTTTAGAAAGTATTGCGCCCGATGTAGTTTTCACACAGGATATCTGCGAAGTCTGCAATATCGATACCGTTTGTACCGAAACTGCAGTGATGAAGCTGAGCAAACAGCCAACTTTGGTTCCATTATCGCCAAATAACCTTCAGGATGTTTTTGAGTGCGCCATAACCATTGCCAGGGCTTTGGGTAAAGAAGAAGTTGCCTTAAATTACCTGGCAGGCTTACAAAGAAAAACCGATCATATTTTAGATCAACTGAGGGCAAACCGTGCACCTTTAAAGCGTGTAATGCTGATGGAATGGATAGAACCCATATACAATTGTGGGCATTGGATTCCTTTTCAGATTGCCGCCGCAGGTGGGGTAGATATGTTATCAAATCCGGCCGGAGATTCGATCGTTACCCACTGGGATAAAATTCTGAAATACAACCCCGAGGTTTTGGTGATTGCACCATGTGGTTTTGATCAAAAAAGAAGTCTCGAAGAAATGCAATTATTAACGTCAAAACCAGGTTGGGGTAAGCTCGAAGCCGTTAAAAACAATCAGGTTTACATTGCCGATTTTGATATGTTTACCCAGCCAAGCATAGGCACTTTGGTAGAAGGCATCCAAGCTTTGGCCTGCATGTTCCATCCAGGGATTTTTAAGGCAGATGATCACATAGCGAAAAAGTTCATCAACCTCAACTTATCTGTGCAATCACTTAAATCAGTGTAATCATTTAATTAGTGTAATCATATTATCTGTGGGATCATTTTCAAAAATAGTTGTATTAACAGGGGCAGGGATCAGTGCCGAAAGTGGGTTAAAAACATTCCGCGATTCTGATGGATTATGGGAAGGCTATAATGTATATGATGTGGCCACACCCGAGGCCTGGGAAAGAAACCCGGAACTTGTACAGGAGTTTTATAATGAAAGAAGAAGACAGGTTTTAGCTGCAAAGCCCAACCTGGCGCATCAGATACTGGCAGCGCTTGAAAAGGATTTTGATGTTGAAATTATCACTCAAAATATAGATGATCTGCACGAAAGGGCAGGTTCTACAAAAGTTACCCACCTCCACGGCATAATTACCAGGTCGCAATCCGATCTTCGTCCAAATTTAACCTATCCAATTGAAGGCTCAGAAATTAAAATGGGCGAACTGTGCGAACTGGGTTCACAATTACGTCCACATGTGGTTTGGTTTGGCGAAGCTGTGCCGATGATTGAGGTGGCTGCCAAACTCTGCAAGCAGGCAGATATATTTGTGCTTATTGGTACTTCGCTGGCTGTTTATCCGGCAGCGGGACTAATAGATTTTGTTCCTTCTGTGATAGATAAATACATTATCGACCCCAAAACACCAGATGTAAAGCGTTATAAAAACGTAATCAATATCGAAAAAAATGCAGTAGAAGGCATGGCAGAACTTAAAGCAATTTTAACCAATGCCCTATAAAAAGATCTGCATTTTTAACTGGAGCGGAGGTAAAGACAGCACCTTAGCGCTTCATTATGTGCTGCAGGATCCTACGATAGAAATCCGATACCTTATTACAACTGTTACCGAAAAATATAACCGCGTATCCATGCACGGTGTAAGGGAAACACTGCTGGTCAAACAGGCAGAAAGTATAGGGATTCCATTATATCAGATCCGTTTGGGTGAAATGCCCGATATGGAAACTTACGACAGTGCCATGAAAACGCATCTTTCTAAATTTAAGGAAGAAGGCATTACGCATTCTATTTTTGGCGATATCTTTCTGGAGGATTTACGCTTATACCGCGAAAATAAACTGGCCGAAATTGGTCTTCAGGCTATTTTTCCCTTATGGAAAAAGGATACGAAAAAACTAATCAATGATTTTTTAGACCTGGGCTATAAAACGATCATTGTTTGCACCCAGCAAAACCTAAAAGAAATCTGTGGAAAAGTAATCAGCATTGATTTAATTAACCAACTTCCTGCTGATATAGATCCATGTGGCGAAAACGGAGAGTTCCATACTTTTGCTTTCGAAGGACCTATTTTTAGGAAAAAAATTGCTTTTACAGTAGGAGAACAGGTATTCCGAACTTATAATGCACCCGCCAAAACCGATTCAGATAACGATTCACACTGTTCATTTACAGCGCTTTCCGGTTTCTGGTATGCTGATTTATTGCCATAATTTTTAATTTTCAAAACATTTTGGCATCATTTTTTCTTTAGTACTTATAATTAACTAAATCGCACATCCCAAAATGAAACCTGTTTAGCAAGGTTAGGTAGCTGAACAAGCGTCATGTAAAAAATTTAAAGTCATGAAAAAGATATTGGTAGTAATCGCATTAAGTACTTCAGTTTTGTTTGCTTGTAACAATAAAGCAAAAGAAGAAGCTGCATTAAAACAACAGCAGGCAGAAAAACAATTGGCCATTAAAGCTGTAAAAGATAGTTTGAGGTTAGATAGCTTTAATAAAGCTGCCGCAGCCAAAGTAGAGCAGGAAAAAGAAGCTAAACACCAGGCAGAATTAGCCGCAGCCAGAAGGGCAGGCGCAGCATCATCACGATCGTATGCAAGCTCTGGTTCTGGTGGTAGCTCAAGTGGTGCTTACGGTGGTACACAACCAACCGCTAAGAAAAAAGGCTGGAGTGATGCCGCTAAAGGTGCCGTAATTGGTGGTGTTGGTGGTGCAGTAGGTGGCGCTTTAATCGATAAGAAAAAAGGTAGAGGTGCTATTATCGGTGGATTAGTTGGTGCCGGTGGCGGTTATTTAATCGGTAGAGGTGAAGACAGAAAATCTGGCCGTGTGCAACCTAAAAACTAGATTTTATTCAGAATATATTAAGAGTCCCGATTTTACATCGGGATTTTTTTATGCCTAATAAAAAAGGATTGATATATTTAGCAAAAAAAGAACCCATGACAGAAACCGCAGATAAAGGCCAGATCCAACACTTTGTAATGTTCTGGTTAAAGCCCCAGTTAACAAAAACCGAAATTGCCGACTTCGCCAATTTTTTCGAAAGCTTAAAACCGATCAAATACATTAAGACTTTAAGTTATGGTTTAGCTGCCAATACACCTGTGCGTCCGGTTACTGATAATTCTTTTACTTATTCGCTTACCATTACTTTCGACAACATCGTTGATCATAATGCTTACCAGGAAGATAAAACGCATTTAGATGCAGTAGAAAAGTTCTCTAAAAACTGGTACAGGGTAGTGGTGCACGATACGGTGATTTCGGTTTAAGATATCGAATTTAACCACAGATGCGCACAGATAAATACAGATTGCTCTTTGCGCATTTTTATTCTTCTGTCATACTGAGCGCAGCACGGAATCTTCCCGAAATCCGTCTTTCTGCCATTTCCATAGATCCGTCATTTCGACCTTAGTGGAGAAATCTATTAAGTCAAGTTTCTATAATTTAACCTTCATCTACTCGCGTAAAAGATTGCTTCACGCTATGTACAATCCTGCGCTTCGGTTCGCAATGACGGTTGTTACTTGATTTGTCGTCAACCTGAACTTGTTTCAGTGGCTCTCTTCATAGTTTTAACCACAGATGCGCACAGATAAACACAGATTTATTTTTGCGCTTTTTTATTCTTCTGTCATCCTGAACGCAGCACGGAATCTTCCCGTAATCCGTCTTTCTACCATTTCCATGGATCCGTCATTTCGACCGTAGTGAAACGTAGTGGAGCAATCTATATCAAGTTAAATTTTAAGAATAGATCTCTCCATTCCACTGCGTTCCAGTCGAGATGACGTTTTGGAGTTAGAAGTAAAAAGTGGCGTCACCCTGAACTTGTTTCAGGGGCTCTTACTGTGTCTTGTTAGCAAATGGACTAATAACCAAGAATTAACAAACCTCCCATATATTTGGCGAAATCAAGCTGCAGAATTATATTTTGTATTATTGCTTAATGATCAGTATATCAGTTAATTATGTTGTTTTATTTAAATTAATACTCGTGAAACTGATCGTTTTTTTAACTGAAAAACACCAAAAATTCAGAATATAATTTCGAATAAATGTTAAATTAACTGTAAGTCAATTAGTTATGTTGTTTATTTCTAATATTGATGCCTTTTATAGGCTGCTGTGAAGTCTGCACGCATCACTTTAAACTTTTCTATAACCGTTTGGATAAATTCTTCATCTAGGATTTCAAATACATCATTTACGCCTCCTCCACTCAGGTCAAGTTCTGCCAGTTTGTAGCTCTGCTCAAAAGTGCCCTGTTCAAACTTGACGATGAATTTCTGGTTCATCGAAAAAATGGTAATCTTACATTCCGGATGTGGAAGTTCTGCTACTACTCTCATGTTATTGTGTTTATTCGTTTGTATTATTGATTGAGGCGCCATTTAAAGTTCCCCAGCTATCTAGAATCTCGAAGCGGGCAAATAGTTCCTCTTTGTACCATGCGCGTTCCCTTGTAAGCTTAATTACGTCAGAATGATCAGCGGATTTGTAGGCGTAGGCTTTCATGCTTTCTGCATCTTCCCAAACTGAAAAAGTTGCCTGGTCAAAAAAAGGGTTTTCGCCAATGCCGGCTGACATCACGAAGCCTGGGGATTTGCGCATCGCATCCGCAGCTCTTTTAATGTTCTGTTTAAACTCTTTAAGTTTATTGAACCTGATTGCTGCCCTGGTGATTACAGCGATTTTGCCAATATGTTTCTTGTTTATTGAGTCTGTCTTAAATGGTTCTTTTTTAGACCATAAGCCATGGCTTGATAAAGGACTTAATAAGATGGTAAAGCTTTCAAATCCAAAAAAATTGAACCATCCGATCACAAAAGAATTTTTGTAAAAAGCATCGCAATCCTCTTGATTTTCCCAAGTAGTCAAAACAGCCCAGTATTTATAGTCTGGAGCCAGATCTACCTGCGCATCTTTGCCGCTGCCCATTAATTTCCAGAACCTGCAGCGTTTATTTAACCACAGCGGAATCCTTAAAGCTGCCATCCCAATAAAAGCAAAGGGTATGGTAATGCCGCGGAATTTGGTAATGGTTAAAGCTACAATCATCAGGTAAGGCTTAATTTGCCAAAACTAATGATTTTAAGGATAGCTTATCGTTCAAATTTTCGTCATTAAAAGCAAACCAGTCCAACATCTCATAAATCATGATTAACTTTGGGTACAGAAAAATAATATGGCAGAAGATTTAATCATAACCCGCGATACAGGCAAAGAGGAGCAATATCAATCCATCATTCCGCAGATTGAGGCACTATTGTACGGAGAAACAGATTTTATTGCTAACCTCGCAAATGTAGCAGCTGCGCTTAAAGAGCAGTTCAATTGGTTTTGGGTAGGGTTTTATCTTGTTAAGCAGGATGAATTGGTGCTTGGTCCGTTCCAGGGGCCGGTTGCCTGTACAAGGATAAAAAAAAGCAAAGGTGTTTGCGGAACTTCGTGGGCAGAAGCGCAAACCATTATAGTTCCCGATGTGGAAGAATTTCCGGGCCATATTGCCTGTGCATCGGCATCAAGATCAGAAATCGTTCTGCCTTTAATTGTTAATGGCGAAGTAATTGGTGTGCTTGATGTAGATAGCGAGTTTTTGAATAAATTTGATGAAACAGATCGGGTTTATTTAGAGCAGGTTATCGCTATTCTGTTAAATAGATAATTTATATATAATTTGAAGTTAGAACCCGCGTATTACCTGAATGAAGATGTGGTTGGTCTTGCTAAAGATCTGCTGGGTAAGGTGTTGTATACCAAAATCGGCGACGAAATTACCGCTGGTATCATTGTAGAAACAGAAGCTTATTTCGGGGTAAAAGATAAAGCTTCGCATGCTTATGGCGGTCGGCGCACTA
>NZ_DJDT01000206.1 GCF_002432345.1 Pedobacter sp. UBA5917 | reverse complement strand
TTCCTGATTATCTACCAAAGTTATCACACCTGCCATGCCCCCACTCGGAGGAAGAATATTGGCTATAGCCAGTACCTGATTAATAATGCTACCATATAATTTGCTAGCGATGAGCAAAGCATTGTGGTATTGTGTTACGGTTAGCGGCGATCCTACCGGATTTTGGATATTACTAAGGATTGCTGCTGCATCCTGATTAGGATTTGATGGCGGATTAAGCAGTGCTGCGAGCTGTTTAACATCACCACCGAACAGATTGCTATAGTTAATATCGCCGTTCTGCATAATGGTAGTACCGATAAAAGGATAATAGGCTGCACCGTAATTCAAACCCTGCACACCTGTATTATTCCTAAAAGCTGTAACATCATTAATGTAGGCAACAGGATCGGGATGTTGCCCCCCGATGACATCAAAAATACTGATGGCTGTTTGCACGTTTTGGCACTGCAACAACATTTCCTGCATCAGTGTTCCATTTTCGGCCACTGGTAATAAGGTAGCTTCCGGACAGATATACATGGTTGGCTCCTGTTCATTTAGCAGAAGGGTAAGCCCCTGCTGTAGATCAGAAAGTTTTACATTTGGGTTAATAAGCTGCGCCCCCAACTCCATTGCTTTGCCTGAAGCAGTTCCATAAGCACCTACTGAAACAATGTAGGCATCGCCACCGCCATTCTCGTAAAACAGTTTAATGCTATTATAGAGGTAATAGATGGTATTTGGATCAGGCAGAATTGAATAATACGAATTGTTGATCAGCAAATAATCTCCAGTTGTTGGCTGGCTTTTCTGCTGAACGAGATAATACTGCGGATTGTACTGCACGGCCGGATCGGACAAACAGTAAAATGCCTCAAAATCGGCTAAAGAACTGATTTTTTGTGCCACATTGGTATAAGATTTCCCTTCGTAGCTGGCTTTCGGTGTGTAACCTATAAACGCCGGAACAGCGGTAGGAACAGCCACCACGCTGTTGGGAAAGGCATTTACTTCGTTAATGTAAACCCCTGGAGATTTAATGTTTGATTCGAGCATAAATTATTTTTAGCGGTTGTTTGGTTATAAATAAGTAAAGCGCGGGCCAAAACAGGGTGCATCAATGATTCCTGAAATTAATCCACTTTATTTTATCTCTTGTTTGTTGTAGGATTCGGATTTCCCCTTCAGCAGAGCTGTTGGTTGTACCAAAGATCAATAAAAGAATTAGAAAAAAACCACTGAGCGGAAACGTATTTTCACCCTTTTTTATAAACTGGAGATACTGAAATAATTTCAAAGACTTCAAAATATGATTAAATGAAAGGATTTGCCATTTGGTTAATATCTGAGAACATCTGGTTAAGATCCAAGTATTTACAAATACTAAACAATGTTTAATTTTATTTCACTGTATTTATCCTATTACATCAACATCTACTTAACACTTCTAAAATAAATAAATATTTCACTACAAACACGGATAAAAACCTAATAATAAAACAATTACATTCTTCAACAGAAGTATTAAGTAATTAATAAAATACTACAAAACACTAAACGGTCAACCTAATCAATCATCCTAACCTAAAAAAAATGAATTACAGTATTCCAAAAACAGTCTTGCTGCTTTTATTAACGGTAGCAGCCCTCGGCAGTTGCAAAAAGGTACAGAACCTTCAGGACGAGGAGAAAATTACAAAACCCAATAGTCAGGCAGTTGCCTCAAATCCCCAACTATTATCCACCATTGGTACAAATGTGCAGGAGTTTAACCAGCTAAAAGATGCTTCTCAGGAATCGTCGAGATTAAAATACACCTTCCACTGGACAGATTTTGATCCGACAGGGTTTTACGTACCTGCAAATACCCAACTTAATATTACTGTTGAACAGGTTACCGGTACTGCCCTACCCAAATTACTTATCGGCACTTATTACAGGTACAAAGGAACACAGAATGAACTACCGGCAATTATCCAGTTAACCGCGGGGGCAAACACCATTACTTCCGATCAATATGGAGGGATGATATGGATCCGTTTTACTACAACGGGAACACCCGATAGCAAAGTAAAAATCACATTTAACAGCGGTCATTTACGGGTTCCTGTATTTATCAAAAACCAAACTACACAAACCGATTGGTCAAACCAGTTAAGCACCTACACCTCGCCCGATGTACTCCTCATCGGAGATCATATTTATCAGGTATATGCCAGAACGAGGGCCATTGCTTACCAGCCACAGGATAATAACTATGTAATTTCGAAAGCCGATGATATATGGGCACAGGAAAACATTCTTTCAGGCCTTGATGGATCCAATACCCTGAATGCGAATAATGTGCACAGCAGAATGCTGATGACGGAAACCTCTTATGTTGGAGGATACTATGCCGCCGCTTATTATTATGCCACATCATATACGCCCGACGCCTGTGCAGATGTATTTACCCCACAGATTACCACAACAGCAGGTTGGACAGCCTGGCACGAACTGGGCCACATGCACCAGCAATCGCCATGGACATGGAGCACACTGGGTGAAGTTACAGTGAACATATATGCCCTACATGCAGAGCGCATGCTTGGTGTTACACCATCCCGGTTAAAAAGAGACAACCGCTGGCCTGTGGTATACGCCTATCTGACCAACACCTCCGCTACCAAAGATTATAATTCGACCCCAGATCAAACAGGCGATGCACCATGGATCAGGCTTTATCTTTTCCATCAGCTTTGGCTGGCCTTTGGCGATAATTTTTATATCCAGTTACATAAAAAAACCCGTGAACTCACACAAAACCCATCGGGAGACGAAAATAAAATGCGTTATTTCATGCTTACTTCCTGTACAATATCGGGCAAAAACCTTACTAATTTCTTCCGGAAATGGGGTTTTAAAGTAAATGAGAGTATTTATACAGAGATTGCCAATTTAAATCTGCCGCAACCTACGATAGAGCCGAGTACACTGAACGAGGAAGGAACTCCAACGATAGAAAATGGCGCTTATTATAAAATTATATCCGCAGTAAATAACAGCAGTGTATTGGATGTAAATAGTAATACCCCGGTAAACAGCACCATTGTTTCTTTATGGTCGCAGAATAATCCAAGCACAAATAACCAGATCTGGTTATTGAGAAGGCTAAGCGGCGGCTTTTACTCGCTAAAATCAAAAGCTGACACCACTAAAGTGATGGACGTTTCGGGTGGTGGCTCGGCAAATGGCACACAGATTATTGTTTATCAAAATTCTGGTTCAAATAACCAAAAATGGAGCATAAACGACGTTGGTAATGGTTATTATACTTTTTCTCCATTATCCGCCCCAAATTCAAACGTTGATGTAAATAGTGGTTCAACATCAAATGGCACCAAAATCCAGATATGGGGTGCCGGCAGTGGTAACAATCAAAAGTTTAAACTGGTAAAACAATAACCTAAATTCTGGATCAGAACATCAAAGCCATTACGATATAATGGCTTTGATGTTTTTAACGGTTTTAAAATATTATTGATATTCAAGGCAATATTATGGCGAAGTAGCAACCGGTATATCAAGAATTTTGGCTTGTCTATCGTCCTTGCTTATTTCCAAATCTGCATTTTTAGCAGGTCCCTTAAAAAAAATGTAATTTTTCTGCCCGTTTCCACCGATCGAAACACGCTCTATGGCCGTAACCCTATCTGGGATACGGGCACCGAACCAATCCGGATCGGCTTTTCCTTTCCAGGTTACGAGATAAAGTACCGAACCTGCCCCATAATCCATTCCATCTTTTAAACGTTTGGCGGCAATGCTGTTTCCGTATAGGGTAGCCATTGTTTTTTCTTCCGGTTGCAGGGTAACGGCCAAAGGTGTCATCTCCAAAGGGTTTTCCGGTAATTGCTTTATACCGGTTATTGATGCTTCTTTATTGATCCTATCGGTTGTTGTTGGTTTGCAGCCCAACATCAGCAATATCATAAAGGGAAATATCCCCGCTGTGAATGATGTTTTCATCTTATTTTTTAGTTAAACCGTTAATGGCAAGCGGTGTGGTAAATACATAATCATTATCGCGTTCGGGCCTGTGGCAGCTGATGCATTCGGTATCAAAACTTACTGTTTTACCATAAGGAAGCAGATTATCTCCTTTCCACCGTGCCCAGCCCCAACCTTTTGTGTGGGCATATTGTTTGGCATTTTTGATCATAAACTCCACCTGTACAAATTGGCCTGCGTAAATGCTGCCATCTTTGGCTTTCTGCTGTTTCCAGGCAGTTTTAGCGAAAACGGTTCCATCCGGCCATGGGTTTATATTACCGGTACGGATGGCCTCAACTGCTGTAGGATTGCCAAATATGATGCGTATGGTGCCGTTATCAAAACGTTCGGTACTGCTTATCGCTTTCCAGTTACGGTAATCGGGCAGGTAAGCTATCCCATTTGGCGAGTTTTTAATTTCCTTAAGCGCGGGCTTTTCTACATCTTTTGCTGTTTTTTCTGCATTGGCGGGCTTGCTTACGGCATTGTTTAACAGGTAGGATTTTAGCAGATCAACATCTTTCGGGTTTAATTTTGCTTCAGGGTGTACTGCAGTATAACTACTTAAAGGCATTTCTTTTGAAAGGATCCCGTTCAAAGCAAAATACAACATCGCATTACGCTGTGGGGTAGCGAGCGAATCCCATTGCGAAAAATCGAGTGCTTTTCGTCCATCACGGATGTGTGATGCCACCAGAAAATTAACCGGCGTAAGCTTATCGAACCAGCGCCATTTGGTATATGCAGAATGGCAGTCGAAACAGGAAGTTTCCAATACCTTTGCTACTTCTAAAGGTACGCCTGTTAGTACCCTGGCCTCCGGAGCTTTTGATGATTTCACCTCCTTTGGCCTGATCAGCTGTGCGAGCAATATCAGGACAAGGATACAGAGCACGATCTTGAATTTGAGTTTCATGGATTTTTGTTTTAATCTACCCAAAATTAGCCGTACAACCTCCAGTAACCTATTATAATCCTGCGAAAGGGATAAATTTAGCCTTAAAGGCGAATTAACGGCTTTGAATAATCCGATCTTTTTAAGACCTTGGAGCCGAAACTCCGGTATATTTTATCTGGAGATTTTTTACCACCTCACATGTTAAAAGGGCGTTTACATATTTTACTTTTTATTGCCGTAAGCATTGCGGTAATGCTCATCAGTTATTTTTCTTTCCGGTACCTTTATAACAGTGCCGCCGAAAAACTGTGGGCCAGCAAAATGGAATCGGGCGCAAGGGAAAGCAGGGAAATTGGCCGTTTGCTCGAACAACAGCTGCAAAGCGGGCTTCCGCAGGAAAAGGTAATCCATAACTTACAGCAAAGCATAGAAAATACCGATACACAGGGCGAATTTATCTGCATGTACGATAAAAACGGGATAGAACTTTGCCATCCAAATCCAGCACTCATCGGGCAAAAAATAGCAGCAGGCAACTCTATACTTCAATCCGGAAAGGGATCAATCCCTTTTAATGAAGCCATTGCCCAACAGAAAAGCCTTGGTGGTATGCGGAATTTTCCTGAATCCAAAAACCGGAGTTCGGAAATTGTGAATATTTACCCGGTTAAGGGCAGCGATTGGGTAGTTGCGGCCCATGCGAATATAGAAGTACTACAAACCGAACTCTCGGATCTTTACACCCGATTTGTAGTTTGTTTTTTGGCTACAGCCTTTATCATTATTGCCAGCTGTTTATTGCTGATCAGACAGATTTATGGCCGCTATGAAAAGGCGGTTTCATTGGAAATAAACACTTTGAACGAAAAGGTAAATACACTGGGCAGTTTAAACGAGCAATTGGCCAAACTCCAACAGGAAAATGCTACAGTTTCGTTAAATGCAGATAAGGAACTTATCAGAAAACGGATTATCACCTATTTAAAAGACGAATTGATCTACCTTGAGGTAACCGAAATTGCCTTTTTCTTCTTAGATGGCGCCAGCGTAAATATTGTAACGCATCATAACAAAAAGTACACCACCACTTTAAGCCTCGATGAACTGATGAAACAGCTTGATGACGAATGCTTTTACCGCGCCAACAGACAGTTTATCATCAGCCTTAACTCCATCAAAACCATTTACGTTTATGGTAAAAACCAGTTGAAAATTGTGGTTTCGCCCGAACCGGATGAAGCAATATTGATCAGTAAAAACAGGGTGTCGGAATTTAAAAAATGGCTCGACCGCTAATTCTTTATGGTGTAAAAAACATTGTATAAGAATTACCAACACAGTCGCCTTCCGGAAAAGACATTACAACAAGTTTTTTACAAAAACAGCCCTGTAGTGCTGAAAATAATTGTATTCCGGCTAATAATTTATATTTTAGGCCAACAATAACCTAATTAACTTCACATCCCATGCCCATACTTCCGGAAAGCGGTTCAATGGCGAGCACCCCTGAAAATAAGGGTAAGGCTTTCGAACTGGCTTTTGAAAAATATTGGGCACAGCTCTATCACCATGCCCTGCGTAAACTGAATGATCAGGATCTGGCTGAAGACCTGATACAGGAATGTTTTGTAGTGCTGTGGAACAATGCCGATATGCTGGCAAAGGAAAACGAACTGCAAGCCTATCTTTATGGTGTGCTGCGTCATAAAATACTTGATGTTTACCGGAAAGATGAAGTGCGCTTGCGTTATGCCGATGGTTTTGCAAAAAAACCACAAAACTACGCCTTGGCTGCCGATGAGCAGATGATTGCCGGAGAGCTTCAAAAAATTATCGACGATGAACTTGCCCTGATGCCACCACGCATGGTCGAAATCTATCATCTTAAACGCGAACTCAAACTTTCTGCATCACAGATTGCCCAACAATTGGGTATTTCGGAACAAACCGTAAAAAATCAGAGCCACCGTGCGGCCGAACGTTTAAAACAACGCATTATGGCTTACGATTCTTCACTTTTAATGCTCGGAATTTCCATGCTTTTAAGGATAAAAGCATAATACCGCTTAATCAACCATTATTTTTCTTCAACAAACACACTAATCCAGGGTTAATTCGGATTATCACAAGCCAATTCCAGCCTGTTATATAGTATATTTTAAAGTTTTTCCATTTTTCTTAAAAAAAATTAAAAACAGGATGGTACTTTTTAAACCGATAAACGATATACCTTAAAACCTATAGAAAATTTTAACGTGCAACAAGAACTCATTAAAAAATATCTCGAAGGAACAGCAACCGAAGAAGAACGTACCGAAGTAGAACTTTGGTACGCTTCGGTACAGCTGCCTTTTCAACAAGAGCAGGATCAGGATACGGTCCGCTCACGTATATATGCCAAAACAAACCATTTGATCGCTTCCGAACCTAAGGTAAAGCGGTTATCGTGGCTCAATTGGCGCCTCTTAAGTGCTGCAGCAGCAATAGTCCTCATTGCAGGGATTGTTTTCGTGGTATTTAATAACCAACATGCCACCCAGCGTAATGCTTTACTGGGAAATGCTTTATTCGGAACCGATATTGCACCAGGGGGCGATCAGGCCATACTTACCCTTGCAGATGGCCGCAGGATATCGCTTGATACCGCAGCAGAAGGAAAACTGGCCGGATTAACAGGCGTGCAGGTGAGCAAAACCAATGGTGTAGTTGTGTATTCGCCAACAAGCGAAAATGCTTCATCAAACAAGTACAATACTTTAAGTACACCAAAAGGGGCAAAATATGAACTGGTACTGCCTGATGGATCACATGTTTGGCTCAATGCACTTTCAAGCATCCGTTATCCTGAGGTTTTCAGCGCCAGCCAACGCAATGTTGAAGTAAAGGGCGAAGCCTATTTCGAAGTGGCCCATCTGCAAACAAAAGATAAAAAATCGCGCATCCCCTTTATTGTACAGGCTGGCGATGAGCGCATTGAAGTATTGGGCACGCATTTTAATGTGCGCTACTATCAGGGCGACCCCACACAGCTTACCACACTTTTAGAAGGTGCCGTAAAAGTTTCTTCACATGGCAAATCGGTACTGTTATCGCCTGGTGAAGCCGCCGGTACCGAAAATGGAAAACCGGAGATCCAGAAAATTACTGATGCAAATACCGAACTGGCTGTGGCCTGGAAAGAGGGCGAATTCCAGTTTGAAGATGCTTCTGTACCCGAAATCATGAACCAGATTGCCCGTTGGTACGATGTGGAAGTAATTTACCAGGGAGAAATTCCCCAGGAACATTTCAGCGGTAAGGTATCGAGAACAGAAAACCTCTCGCAGGTAATCGAAATATTAAAACGTGGAGGAATCCGCTTTAAAATAAATGAACGTAAAATAACTGTCTATTAGAAAAATATAACATCACACGATCCCTAACTGGCCAGGCCGGTAAAGGATTGCCGATTGTTTGACAAAAAAAAACCGGGATGTGCGTCAACACATCCCGGATAATACAGTCAGGCGTCGTTTTCAAAAATCGACTAATTTCTTATAACCATCAACCCAACCAAACAAAAGTATGCAAATTTCTACTTTGTATCAACCATGGTATGCCCTCACCAGATGCTACCATAAACTATCGAAGATAATGAAGATATTCACACTGATCATGCTCGTATGCTGTATACAGGTAAGCGCCACGGTATACAGTCAGAACATCAGTATCTCTGAAAAAAACATCAGTATCGAAAACCTCCTCGAAAGGATCGGAAGACAGAGCGGCCACACTTTCTTCTACAATTCGGGGCTTTTCAAAAATTATCCGCTCATTAAGGTAAGTTTAAAAGACGTTCCTTTAAGAGAGGCTTTAACCCGGATTTTATCAAGTGCAGATCTCGAATTTTCGGTGGTAAACAATACCGTTGTCATCAATAAGGCTGCTCCAAAATCACTGGCCGAAACCATTATCGGCAAAGCCACCATCCTGGTTACGGGTAAAATTACCACTAAAGACGGTGGTGCATTGCCCGGCGTAACCATTACCGCAAAAGGTACAGGCGGAAAACAGGTCTGGATTTCGGACACAAAAGGTGCATATACAGCTGTACTTACCAATGGAAATACCAGTTTGGTGTTCAGTTACCTGGGCTACCTGAGTAAGGAAGTTAAAATTACGGCAAGCCGCAGGTTGGATATTACCCTTGAAGAAAATAACAGCCAGCTCGATCAGGTACAGGTTTTGGCCTATACTACTACTTCTAAGAGGCTGAGCACTGGCAACTCCTATACCATCACCAGCGAAGAACTGGCGAAAAGCCCGGTTCCGAACGTACTACAGATGATCCAGAACAAAGTGCCGGGTTTACAGATTATACAGAATACCGGGCAGGTTGGCGGATCCTTCAATGTAAAAATCCGTGGTATAAACGGTTTCAACAATGTAGATCCATTATATGTTGTTGATGGTGTGCCCTACCCTGCCGGCGGAACCAATTTTAACCCGAACGGAATGTCGGGCGGGCTCCCAACACTAAGTAATAACAGGCTTACCGGTACCTTGGCACAACAGGGCGGAAATGCCTTAAACTACCTTAATCCGGAAGATATTGAAAGTATCGATGTGTTGAAAGATGCTGATGCAACTGCGATTTATGGATCGAGGGGTGCTTATGGTGTAATCCTGATTACCACCAAAAAAGGAAGTTTCAATAAAAACGGTGATCAATCATTGAATGTCAACCTCAACCGCAGTTTAAGTGTGGTGGGTACTTTCCCCGAATTGTTGGGCACGGCAGATTACCTGATGCTGCGCCGCGAGGCACTTAAAAATGATGGTCTGGCTGTTGGTCCTGGTGATCTTGACCTCAACGGAACCTATCCACTGGATGCAGAAACCAACTGGTCTAAAGAGCTCACCGATTATAAAGCCTGGAGCACCCGTTTAAATTTACGTTATAGCGGTGGCAGCGAACTTACCAGTTATTCGATAAGCGGAAGTTTTAATGATCAGGGCAATGTGCTCCGTTCAAAGGGGTATAACCGCGATGGTGGACTTAAAGTTGATTTAAGTACAAATACAAAAAATAAAAAATTCAATTTAACGGTTTCTACGCTGTACAACTCTACCGTAAATACCATGCTTCCTTATGAATTTTCGGGCGATGCGGCAACCTTGCGTGCACCAAACGGACCTTCCTATTTCAACCCTGATGGAAGTTTAAACTGGATATCTAACAATAATCCTTACGCATACATCAATACTGATTACCGCGGGGTAACCAATAACCTGCTCGGCAATACCACCTTGCTTTACAAACCGGTTAAAGGCCTTACCATCAAAGCCCTTGTAGGCTACAACCTGCTTACAGGCAATGAACTGCGCCAGGTTCCTACAACGGTGTTTGCTCCGAACGATATCGCCGCAACAGCCAAAGCCAACAGTGCAAGCAATGTATACAACATCCGCACCTGGTCTTTCGAGCCTTATGCCAGTTATACCAGGACTTTAGGAAAACGCGGTAACATTACGGCTATCGCAGGAGCTACTTTCCAGGATAAAATGATTTACCAGAACCAGATTACCGGAACTGGTTTTGTGGCCGATGCCCGTTTAAACAATCCATCGGCAGGAACAACAGTAACCACCAACTTTAATAAAGCATTAACCCGTTACATGGGCTATTTTGGAAATTTAAATTATAACTGGGCCAACAAATACATCATTAACCTGAGTGCCAGATATGACGGTTCTACCAAATTCGCTCCTGAAAACCGGTTCGGATGGTTTGGATCTGTTGGTGGAAGCTGGATCTTTAGCGAAGAAAAACTGATTAAAGACAACCTTTCTTTCTTAAGCTTTGGTAAACTCCGTGCCAGTTATGGTACAACAGGAGGTGATGGCATAGCAAACTATGGTTATTTATCATCGTACTCAACCGGTACACCTTATTTAAACAATACGGTTTTTATCTCTAACGGACTATCGAATAGCACCCTCCATTGGGAATCGAATAAAAAACAGGACTATGGAATTTCCCTTGGCTTTTTAAAAGACCGTATCTTAATCGATGCGAGTTATTATAAAAATAAAGTTTCAGATCAGTTAATCAGTCAACCACTCTCTAACGTAACGGGTTTTGCAAATGTTTTGTTAAACTCTCCTGTGCTGATCCAGAATACCGGGCTTGAATTCAGTTTATCGAGCTCAAATATCCGCGGTAAAAACTTCAGCTGGTCTACCAGTGCTGTAATGACGCTGCCTAAAAGCAAAGTACTTGAAATGCCTGCACAGTACCTCGCACCAAACTTCAACTATGTACTGGGCAAATCGATAAGCAATATTAAAGTTTATAATTATGTAGGTGTTAATCCTCAAACTGGCGATTATAACTTTGTTAATGCCGCTGGTGTTCAGGGTCCTTATTTAACCGGACTAACCAATGATGACAGGACCGTTAATATTGATCTGGCACCACGTTATTTCGGAAGCGTTTCCAACTCATTCAGTTACAAAAGTATCTCGTTAGATTTCTCTGTAGCCCTGGTTAATAAAATGGGCAGCAATTTTCAGGGCCAGTTAAGTTATTTGCCAGGTTATTTCGATCGTAATACCACTTCATGGGCTTTGGATCGCTGGCAGAAACCTGGAGATGTAACCAATGTACCTAAGGCAACAACCAGTTTATTGACCAGCTTGTTCGGTCAGAATACTTTCAGACAGAGTTCTGGTGCCTACGAACGGATTACCTATGCACGCTTGCAAAACCTGAGTTTATCTTATGCCTTGCCCAAAGAATACCTGAAAAAGCTGCATGTAAACAACCTTCGGGTTACTCTACAGGGACAGAACCTGTTTACGATTTCGAAATACCGCGATCTTGATCCGGAGAACCTTTCGCTGGTCTCACTTCCGCCATTAAAAGTATTTAACCTTGGTTTAAACGTTACGCTTTAATTTCAAACGACATGAAAACTATTAAATCCCATATATTCATCGCTTTTGTTCTTTTTGCTACACTTTTTAGTGGCTGTAAAAAGTTTCTGGAAATCCCATTACCTACCGACCGTTTTGCTACCGAAGGCGCTTACCTGAACGATAATTCTACAGGTGCTGTACTTACCGGTATTTTTAGTACAGCGGCCGGAAGTATACTTTATAACGGCGCAAACACCCTATACGAAACCATCGGTTTCCGCACCAGTTTATACGCCGACGATTTAACGCAGATCCAGGCTGCCAGTGTAAATTCTATTGCGGCAACTACCTCCCAGTTTTATCTAAACGGGCTTACTTCCACCAATTCGACACAGTGGATAACACTTTACCGTCAGGTATACAACTGTAACCTTACCATCGAAAATGTGGAGTCGCACCGCAGCAACCTTTCGCGTTATAACCAGTGGATGGGCGAAGCATTATTTATGCGTGCATTCAGCTATTTCGATCTGGTAAACCTATATGGTGATGTTCCATTGGCACTTAGCTCTGATTATAACGTAACCAATTTTCTACCACGGGCACCAAAAGCACAGGTATATGCACAAATGGCTGCCGACCTTATAAGGGCCGAAAGTTTATTGGGAGAAACCTATCTCGATGGCCTGAGTGCCACTACCCCAAACCGCACGCGTCCTAATAAATTTGCAGCTGCCGCATTACTGGCACGCGTTTATTTATACATGGAAAATTACGCAGGTGCAGAGGCAGAGGCAACAAAAGTAATCAACAACAGTACACTTTACCAGCTCCTGCCACCTGCGAATGTATTTTTAGCCAACAGCCTTGAAACCATCTGGGCCATTGCCCCTACAACCGGAAATGTGGTTCGCGATTACTATTTATATACCACTGCCCCTGCAGTAAATGCCACGCAGGTAGCTTTGGCCAACATCAGTCCGGGTGCCATGAGTGCTTCACTTTTAAACAGTTTCGAAGCCAATGATCAACGAATCGCCAATTGGACGGTTTTAAAAACCACCACCACAGCACCGGTAAACGGACAGTTTTATTATCCGGCCAAATATAAATCGGTGGTAAACGGAACAGAATTTTTAATCCAGCTCCGTCTTGCAGAGCAGTTCCTCATCCGCGCTGAAGCACGTTTAAAACAGAATAACAATGTAACCGCTGCCGTACAGGACATTAATGTGGTACGCCAAAGGGCCAGACCGACTACTCCTGCCGACGCCCTTCCCGATTATCCTTCAACAATTTCACCCGATGCCTGTATGGATGCTATTTTAAAAGAAAGACGCACCGAGCTGTTCAGCGAATCGGGCCACCGTTTTTACGACCTGAAACGTACCGGAAGGATTGATGCTGTAATGACAGCTGCCGCTACCGTAAAAGGCAGTACCTGGGCAAGCTGGAAACAGATCTGGCCGATACCATTAAACGATATCCAATTGAACCCTAATTTAACACAGGCACCAAACTACCAATAAAAACCTTCAGGCTGCCTGGTTCCGGTGGCCTGATTTTAATCTCATTCATGAAAAAGACCAATTGCCGACTTTATTTTAAAGTCTTTCCGACCCTTATTGCCCTGTTTTTCTATTTTTCTGCCTCAGCGCAGGTAAAAGACAGTACGGCAAACAGTGCAGGCGCCCGCATGCGTGCCTATAAAGCCCTCATAACCAGCAAAGCCAAAACCTACAGCAGTTTTGTACGCATGCATCAGGTAGACGACAAGTACTACCTCGAAATTCCCGATTCACTTTTGGGCAGGGAAATCCTTACGGTAAACCGTTTAGGCCGCGCCGCTGCAGATTTCCGCTCTGCCGATAGTCCTTTTGGTTATTCGGGCGACCTTATCGGCGAAAATCTTTTCCATTTCGAAAAAGGTGCCGGAAATAAACTTTTCGTAAAAATGAAAAGTTACAGGGAACGCGCAACAGATAGCACTTTTAATGGCATGAAACGTTCGCTGGAACGCAACAATTCAGAATCGCTACTACAATCTTTCGCCATTAAAGCAACTAATGATAGTACCCATACCACTGTAATCGAACTCACCGAATACCTTAACCAGGATAATTTACTTTTTGGTTTTGCCCAACAGGTTAAAATGATGAGCGGACTTGGCATGATGGCGAACGACCGTTCTTATATCGAATCGGTTAAAGGATATGCAGATAACCTTTTTATCCGTATGGTGAGAACTTATAACAAACCCATTTCTAAAGGAAGTGCTACCCTCGCTCCTTTTACTTTCGAGATCAACAGCTCGATGATCCTCCTGCCAAAGCAGCTGATGAACACCCGCACAGCCGATAAGCGTGTTCCATTTCAACAGGTTGATTATATTGATTTTGACCAAAATCCATTGGGTGTAGTTAACCTGGGTTATATTTACCGATGGAGGATGGAACCTGTAAACCCTGTTGATTATAACAGCGGAAAATTAAGCAGACCCAAAACGCCGATCAGGATGTTCCTTGATCCACAGATCCCCAAAAAGTGGCTTCCCTACTTAGCAGAAGGGATTTTAAGCTGGAATAAAGCTTTCGAAAAGGCAGGATATCAGAATGCAATCGAAGTGGTAATGCCCGCTGCAGATTCGAACCAGGTTTATCTCGAAAATGCGCATTTAAGCGGTGTGGTTTTTAAACCAGGTACCGGCGAAAGCTGGGGCAATATTATCCGCGATCCACGTACAGGTGAGATCCTTCAGGCACAGCTTAATTTTTACCTGCAGGATTTAAATAAACTTTACAATCAATATCTTATACAGGCTGGTGCCCTGGATCCGCAATCGCGCCGCCCTACGTTTACCACAGAGCTGATGGGGCGGCTGCTT
>NZ_DJDT01000288.1 GCF_002432345.1 Pedobacter sp. UBA5917 | reverse complement strand
AATGTTTCTGTTTTCAGGATTCTGCCCGCAGGGCACATTCAGTTGCGGCACAGGGTGGGGTTAATGCGGCAAAAAATTATAAAAATGATGGCGATAGCGTTTATCGCATGTTTTACGATACCATTAAAGGTGGCGATTTCCGCTCACGTGAGGCGAATGTTTACCGCCTGGCAGAGTGTTCGCTTGCACTTATCGATCAGGCTGTAGCACAGGGTGTTCCTTTTGCGAGGGAATACGGTGGTTACCTCAATAACCGCTCTTTTGGGGGCGTACAGGTTTCGCGTACCTTTTATGCGAGGGGCCAAACCGGTCAGCAGTTAATGGTAGGGGCCTATCAGGCGTTGATGAGGCAGGTTTCGGCAGGAAAAGTAAAAACATATACACGCCACGAAATGCTCGATCTGGTTCTGGTAGATGGAAAAGCACGCGGCATTATTGCCCGCAACCTGGAGACCGGCGAAATCGAGCGTCATGCTGCACATGCGGTAGTATTGGCCACGGGAGGTTATGGTAAAGTTTATTATTTATCGACCCTGGCCATGGGCTGCAATACTTCGGCCATTTGGAGGGCACATAAAAAAGGGGCGTTTATGGCGGGGGTAAGCTGGATACAGTTTCACCCTACCTGTTTACCCCAGGTTGGCGAAACACAATCTAAACTAACCTTGATGTCTGAATCGCTGCGGAATGATGGCCGCATCTGGGTGCCGAAAAAAGCTGGGGATGAAAGAACACCAAACGATATTCCTGAAGATGAAAGGGATTATTACCTGGAAAGGCGTTACCCTGCTTTTGGCAACCTTTCGCCAAGGGATATTTCTTCGAGGGCAGCGAAAGAGCGGATTGATGCAGGTTGTGGTGTCGGACCTATGAAAAATGCCGTATGTCTTGATTTTTCAAAAGCAATAAAAGAGCAGGGAAAAGCCAAAATCGAAGAGAAATACGGTAATCTTTTCAGGATGTACGATAAAATAAACGGTGTTGATGCCTATCGGGAGCCTATGCTCATTTCTCCTGCGGCACACTTTACCATGGGCGGACTATGGGTTGATTATGATCTTATGACCACCATACCGGGGCTTTTTGCATTGGGAGAAGCCAATTTCTCTGATCATGGCGCAAACAGGTTGGGCGCAAATTCGTTACTCCAGGCCTGTGTGGATGGTTATTTTATTGCACCCTACACCATTCCAAATTATCTTTCCGACCAACTTAAAAGTGAGGCTGTAACAACTGACCATCCTGCATTTGCAGAAGCTGAAAAAATAGTTCGGGAAGAACTTAACCATTATTTAAACCGCGGAGGGCATCTTTCTGCAGATCATTTTCATAAAACCCTTGGAAAACTGCTCTACGATAAATGCGGCCTATCGCGCACTAAAGAAAGCCTTGAACAGGCCATAACCGAAATAAAGGCACTGAAAAAATCGTTTGATCAGGACCTGAAAATCACCGGAGATGACGGGGTAAATGCTGAGCTTGAAAAGGCCGGACGGGTTGCTGATTTTTTAGAATTGGGCGAACTGATGTGTTACGATGCACTTCAGCGTGAAGAATCATGTGGAGCCCATTTTAGGGAGGAATATCAAACTGCAGACGGCGAGGCCTTACGTAATGATGAAGATTTCTGTTACGTATCGGCATGGGAGTGGAAAGGCCATGATCAGCAACAGCAACTGCATAAAGAACCGCTCAGTTTCGAAGCTGTAAAACTTACAGTTAGAAGTTATAAATAATTAATCGGTAAATGTTATGAAATTACATCTCAAAGTTTGGCGGCAGGAGCACAGCACATCAAAAGGATTTATGGCCGATTATGAAGTAGACGGTGTTTCGGCACACATGTCGTTTTTGGAAATGCTCGACCTGTTAAACGAGCGGTTGATCCAAAAAGGAGAAAGGGTAATTGAATTTGACCACGATTGCAGGGAAGGGATCTGCGGTACCTGCGGCATGATGATTAATGGCCGTGCGCATGGCCCTTTGAGTGGAACCACAACCTGCCAGTTGCACATGCGTACCTTTAAAGATGGAGAAACCATTTACATAGAGCCTTTCAGGGCAGCTGCTTTCCCTATTCTCCGTGATCTTAAAATAGACCGTTCTGCTTTTGATCACATTATCCAGTCTGGAGGTTACATTTCTGCTTCAACTGGTCAGGCGCCTGAAGCAAATGGTATTTTAATTGCGCACGAAACTACCGAAGCCGCATTTGATGCTGCCGCATGTATTGGTTGTGGCGCCTGTGTAGCCACCTGTAAAAACTCGAGTGCTGCACTTTTTACCGCCGCCAAGGTATCGCACCTGGTTTTACTCCCACAGGGCAAGCCGGAATCTTCGGGTAGGGTAATTAAAATGGTAAATGCTATGGAAAAAGAAGGTTTCGGGCATTGTTCCAATACAGAGGCCTGCGAAGTAGAATGCCCACAGGAGATTTCGGTACTGCATATTGCCCGCATGAATGCCGAATATAACAAAGCTTTGATCATGAATAAGTAATGGTTATTTTCCTCCAAATTTGAGCTTAATCCGGAAATTTGGATTTTCAAATGCGTGAAATAAAATTGGTTTTCCTGCTATTTATTACTGGTATTAACTACTCTATATTAAAATAAGTAATACAATGTGTTTTTCTTGAAAGAAAAATTATTTCTTCTCTATTTGATTTACTAAAACCTTTTAGTATTATTGATCTAAGAAAAACTTTTACCACTAACCAATTTATCTTATGAAATTACTAAACAAAACCACATTGTTCGCCTATGTATTTTTAGGCACGTCTGTCTTTTTATCAAGCTGTAAAAAAGACCATACCGACACAGAAAACCCCGAACCCAGGGCAGCTACCAATGTAACTGCGAGAACCGAAGTAACCGGCCAGGCACAGTTTACTGTTAGTACAGAAAACACAGGCGGGAAGGATGCTGCCGAAGGTTCATCAAAAGTTATTGATAATAACATCGAGACCAAATTTTTGATATTCAGCCATCAATCCAGTTTTTATATGCAGTTTGAGTTTCCCACCAATACCCAGGTTGCAGCCTACACACTTACTTCTGCAAACGATGCCAGCGAAAGGGATCCGTCAAACTGGACCATTACGGCTTCAACAAATGGTACCACCTGGACAGAGTTGGATCACCGTGAGTATGAAATGTTCCCACTGCGTAAACAGGGTAAAACTTATAATTTTGTTAACAATAATGCCTATAAATTTTACCGCATTAATGTTAAGGTCTTATTTGGCCAAACCAATCCTATCTTCCAGCTGGCCGAAATAAAATTATTCAGTGTGCCGCAGAACCAGCAGACAGTAGCACCAAACAATACACTCCAAACAGTGGTTGAAGGCGCAAATACGTTAATTTTTACAGATAAGACAGGCACTTTCAGTGCTGCAACAAAAGCAGGTTTCATTACTGTGTTTAAAGCCAATTACCAAAGGATGGCCAATACTTTTAATATCGATGCACCTAAAACACAGGTTTTTGTGATCGATTCTGCCTATCAGGGCGTGGCAGCAACTTACGGTGGTTCTGTTATCCGTTACGATCCGCGATATTTTGCCAATAACCCTAAAGATATTGATGTGGTAACCCACGAGATGATGCACGTTGTACAGTCTTACAAGTTTAACCTGCCCAATACCGGATGGATTACCGAAGGAATTGCAGATTATGTAAGGTACATTTTTGGTTATGACAACGCCGGGGCCAACTGGTCGTTGCCGGCTTATAATTCAAATCAGAATTATACAGATGCTTACCGCGTTACTGCACGTTTTTTTGCCTGGCTGGAAAACCACGGTTATCAGGGTATCGTTATCAAACTTGATAAAGCAATGAGGGATGGTACCTACAATGTTAATACTTTCTGGTCTACAAATGCCAATGGCAAAACCGTAGATCAATTGTGGCAGGATTATAAGACAAATCCTGCGCTGTAAATAACAGCCACTTTATTGCCCTACACAAAAACCTCAGCCAAGCTGGGGTTTTTGTGTTTAATCGCCCATCCTTCCCAAAACAACCCTATCGATTTATCTACCGCTGTTGAAGAAATTAAAAAATGTAATAATTATCCATTACAATGGAAATTTTATCCATGGTTAATTCACTTTTCAATTTTCACATTTGTTGCGACTGCCCCTGGTAGTAAAATTGTTGAATGATGCATTGTGGTATCGGTATTTAAGGGATGATGATTGTATATGGCTTAAATTGTAGATAAAATGAATGATCTGAACTGTGGCAGGATAATTAAGGAAAGTGGAGAGGTGTTATCGTGGAACGGGGATATCTTTTTAATGCATTACCTGCAGCAGGAGGAAATCAGCCGGGCAAATATGTGCGTGCACATGGATCACATCAGTATTGTACTAAAGGGGCAGAAAGAAATTTTGGGCCAGGGCAGTAAAATCCTTATACCTTCAGGATCGGGCTTTTTTATCAGAAAAGGATCTTACCTGATCAGCGATAAATTTGATGGAGAGGATGGTGCTTATGAAGCAATTTTGATCTTTTTTTCAGATTCATGGCTCCGCTCACAGGTTGAATCCATATATGGATGCTCAAATGGGGCAAATGCAGTTAATTCGGTAGAAACGCATGAGGACATCGCATTACTTACCGAAGATGGCCTGATGAATACCCTCGCTTTGCAGCTTAAATCCTATTTGTGCCAGGGTGCAGACCGCGAGCGTTTAAGCGCACTGCTGCCCATAAAAATACGTGAACTTTTCCAGGTGCTGATTACTGCAAGGGGAGGACATCATTTTGAAATGCAGCTGAGAAACCTTGATACCCATCTAAATCCTGATCTGGTACCATTGATGGAAAGTAACTATAGGGAGAATATTTCATTGGAACAATACGCCTTTCTCGCCAATTGCAGTCTGTCGACCTTTAAACGCAGGTTTCTGCAAACCTTTAAAATGAACCCGGGCAAATGGATTATGCAGCGCAGGTTGGAAACAGCCTACGAACTATTGGTAAATTCGGATAAGAATGTTACCGAAATTGCTTACGAAGTGGGTTTCGAAACTCCTGCACATTTTATAGTTTCGTTTAAACAAAAATATAGGGACACACCCAAACAGGTAAAACAAAAGTTATAACAACGTTACCGAAAAGTTGAAAATCAGATCTTAATATATTTGTGAATCCCTGTGATTGTAGGCATAAAACACGCAGATTATTTATATTTTTTTCAGGTCCTGTATATATTGTAACGGAGATTTCCCATATTCTTTTTTAAATGCCCTCGAAAAGTTGGAACTGCTCTGTAAACCGATACGCTCGGCCACCTCGTAAAGTGCAATGTCTTCGTGTGTCATCATCTGTATCGCTTTTTTCAACCTGATGGTTCTGATAAATTCGGCAACAGACTGATCGGAAACACCTTTTATTTTTTGATAAAGCTTGGTCCGGCTGATAAACAGGTGGTTACATAAAAAATCTACATCCAGGTTAGGGTCTTTGATATTACTTTCGATCAGGTTTAAAATCTGATTGATAAAAGCCTTATCTTTTTCGGTATGCACCAGCTCAGTTGCCTCTGCAAGGTAGTTTTTGGTATAACGTTCCTTCAATTTTTCGGCCTGCTCAAATATATTCTGAACGGTTAACAACAGAAGTTCGGTGCTAAAGGGTTTTGAAAAATAAAAGTCGGCGCCCGATTCCATTCCTTCAATTTTTGCTTCAAGGGCGTCTTTTGCCGAAAGAATGATAAAAGGGATATGGCTGGTTTCGAATTTCTCTTTGGTGAGCCTGCAAAATTCTATCCCGTCCATTTCCGGCATCATTACATCGCTGATAATCAGATCGGGAATGGTTTCGGTGGCCAGTTCAAGTCCTTTTTTTCCATCTTCAGCTTCGAGGATCGTATATTTATTTTCTAAAGTCTGTTTTAAAAACTGCCTTAGCTCATGGTTATCTTCAACCAATAAAATGCGCTTATTGGCAAGGGCTTCGTTCCGCTGCTTATCCGGTCTGTTTTCTGCTATGTGCAATAACATTGGGATATCGGTTACTTCAAGCCTGTTTTCAACCGGTTGATCCGATAACAGCTTTTCCTCTTCCTGATAATTTTCTTCCCCAAATGGGATACCGATAATAATTTCGGTCCCCTCATTGCGTTCACTGTACACATAAATATCGCCTTTATGCAGTTCGGTGAGGTTTTTTACCAAAGCCAGGCCTATACCCGAACCCAAATGTTCGGTACTGATCCGATAATACCTGTCGAAAATTTTGGTGATCGACTCCGGCGATATGCCGATGCCCGAATCGAGTACCTTAAAATAAATGTAATTAGTGGCCCTTTGTGGGTGGAGCAACTGAAAACCTGTTCCAAAATGTGGCTTAAAATCCAGGATATCATAAAACACGCCAAATGATATTTCGCCACCATCAACCGTATATTTAAAAGCATTGTTTAACAGGTTGAGCAATATTTTTTCGAGGACCTGTTTATCGATAACGCCTTTTAGATTTTCTTTTGCCTTAAGGCCGCTTGTTTCAAAACGGATGTGTTTCTGTTCTGCCAGTATTTCAAAATCTTTTGCCAGATCGGTGAGAAAATGATCTATTTCAACAGGTTCTACCTGGAGTTTAATGGTTTTATCGGCAACTTTCCTAAAATTAACCAGTTCGCTAACCAGATTGAGCAGGCGTTTTGCATTCCTGAACATTAAATGATAGGGGTGTTCCAAAACTGGATTCTGATTACCCCTGATCAGGTTTTCCAAAGGTCCGAGCATTAACGTAAGCGGGGTCCGCAGTTCGTGCGAAATGTTGGTGAAAAATACCAGTTGCTGCTCCGAAAGCTCCTCACGCTGTTTATGCATTTCTTCGCGTTTGTTCTCGTTTACCTCGCGTACGGCAATTTCTCTTTTTAAACGGTACCACCTGCCCTGGAAAATGTAAATGGCAGAGAGGGCA
The DNA here is from genome assembly GCF_002432345.1 of Pedobacter sp. UBA5917. Lineage (GTDB taxonomy): Bacteria > Bacteroidota > Bacteroidia > Sphingobacteriales > Sphingobacteriaceae > Pedobacter. The sequence continues at coordinate 38,900 of NZ_DJDT01000288.1, read as the reverse complement.
GAGAGGGCCATCAGCAGATAGAGCAGTTTTGCAAGGGTTGATTTCCACCATGGAGGTGTAATCAAAATCGATGTTTCTGCCTGTAACTTACTCCACACCCCGTCGTTATTGCTGGCCTGCAGTACAAATGTATAACGTTTAAAATCGAGGTTGTTGTAAGCAGCGCTCGGGTTTTTACCATCGGTATATTTCCAGTCGCTGTCAAAACCGATCAGCTTATACCTGTAGCTGCATTTTAACGGATTGGCAAAATGCATGGAAGAAAAGTAAATGGTAAAGTTGTTCTGGCGGTAATCAATCTTTATTTCTTTGGCATAACCAATGGTACTGTTCTCTGCAGTATGGTTCTGGCTATTGTATTTTTGGTTGTTGATCAGGATATCGGTAAGAATGGGTTTTGCATCTATCGGGTTTGACCTGATCTCCCCTGGATAAAAATAACTCAGGCCACTTATCCCGCCGAAATACAGGCGTCCGTCAGTTGCCTTAAATGAAGAACCTACCTTAAAACTGTTACCCTGTAAACCATCATTTTTATCATACCTTACCAGTTTACCTGTTTTTGGATTCAGGCATTCCAACCCATTGCCACCCATCCAGATATTGCCTTCATTATCAATTTCCAGACTTTCTACATCGTTAAACACACCGTATTTGCTGCCATATATCTTTATGGAGTAATTATTGTCGGTTTTGCCTAGTAAAAGCCTGTTTAAACCGCCACCTATTGTACCTACCCAATAAGTATTATCGTTCTCTTTTGCCACTGGGTAGGTGTAATCGGAACTTAAGGTGTTTTTAGCATTACCGCCCCTGTACACTGTAGTTTTGGTGATGTTCCCCTGGGCATCTATGGTCAGTTTTTTTAGTCCTCTTGTACTCGAAACAAAAAGCTGTGGACGGTTTTGATCGGCATGGATAAAATAACCTTCCCCGTAATATTTCACCTGATAAACATTTTGACCGTTTTTAACGATAACACCAAATTTATCAATGTGGTTACCGAACCAGATATTGCCAAAATAATCAACGGCAATGGTTTCGATTACGTACTTGGGAAAATGTTCATAGCCTGCGGGTTTTACAAGGCTTGTGCGCTCAGGATTTAATATTTCGATGCCATTGTTGGTACCGATCCAGAGGTTTTTATTTTTATCGGCTACAATAGAGGTTACCGCGTCATTTTTTAGTCTGATTGGTGAATTATAGGTGTTGTAAAAGGTAAAACGCCCTGTTTTAAGGTTGTACAGGTTTAATCCATTGGTCATGGTGCCGATCCAAAGGTTGTTCCCTTCTGTAAATACAGATCGAACATAATTTCCTGAAAGAGAATTACTGTTTTCAGGGTCTTTTTTCAGGGTATGGAAGAGTTTTTCGTTAAGATCGCAGTAATTTACACCGCCACCGAAAGTGCTTAACCACAAACAGCCCGAGCGGTCGATAATAACCCTGTTTAAATAGCTCGAATTGAGGCTGAACTGGGCACTTTGGCTGTTTACCGTTTGGATAAAACCGAAATTTTGATCCAATCTGATCAATCCGCGTCCGGTATTTAGCCAATAATCTTTTTTTCCGTTTTGGGCTATGTTTTTAACATCATGCACATGCCTGTCTACAAATTTTTGAGCTACCGATAAAGCATATAACCCGCCATTGTTCCTTTTGGTTAACAGGAGCGTATCGCAGAAATTGGTAACCAGGTTATGGTTATTGTCGAGATAAATTGCTTTGAAATCCTGGTCTGTTCTTCCATTTACCGATAACTGGTGGAAGCGTAGATCCTTATCCATCATCCATATGCCCTTGTTACTGGATAGGTAGGTATTCCCATTTTTATCCGGCACCATCTCCCAAAAACGGACTGCCCCCGGCATGTTTATTTTTAAGGGGATGAGACTGTTTTGATCAAAAGTGTAACACTTTAATTTACCGTCAAACAATCCGTAAAGTTTATCCTCCGCCGGCCTGATGATCTGGGCCAGGTAGGGTGAGGTGTTTTTATTGATTTCGTTAACGGCTACATACCGCTCGGTAGCGGGATCAAAGTACTGCAGACCGCCCTCGGTACCGAGCCATATTTTTCCTCCCTTATCGGGATATACAAAACGTATGCGGTTGGTGTAGGCATTTTGTAAGGGTAGGTTATTGTTGTAATATTTTTTGTTTACGTAGCCATCAAAACGGTTTAATCCAAAATTGGTACCCGTCCAGATGTAACCTTTATTATCCTGCGCAATATCATTGGCATCGGTATGCGAAAGCCCCTCATCAACGGTAAGGTAGTTGAATTTATAGGAAAAAGCCTGACCAAAAACCTGATCACCTGCAACAAAGTTCGATAAGAATATTAAGGTAGAAACTGTTAATTTTTTAAACAATTTCATTCGTGGGATTTTAATAAGCATACCATATAGCAAAAATGATCTTATATGTTGATTTATCTATAGCTGCGGATAACAAATGTACAGGATGTCAAAAAATATGTATGATTCGGCAATCTGCTGTGGCGATTAATTAAAGTTCTTTGTGATCGATAAATTTAATAAATATCAGTCATCCGATCGATTTTTCCGACAATATATATCAACACACAGCACAAACAAACCACAATGAGTAAACCATTTATTTACAGAGCCCTCCCTAAAATCCTGTTGCTATTTGCCTTAGGTTACGCAAACGGCGTGCAGGCACAACATAAGGAAGGTAATTTTTTATCCAAACAGGATACCGCTTCGGTACCAAAAGAAATCGAAGATCCCGAGAATATCGGCATTAACAAGGAAGCCGCACACGCTACGCTAATGCCTTATCCCGATTTAAAACAGGCACTTGCCGCCAACAGGCATGCATCTACATTCAGCACAAGTTTAAACGGCATGTGGAAGTTTAACTGGGTAGACTGGCCGCAGAAACGCCCTGTTAATTTTTACAAACCGAGCTACGATGTTTCGGGCTGGAAAGAGATCAAGGTACCATCTAACTTTCAGGTAGAGGGATATGGTACGCCATACTACAGCAATTTTAACTACATTTTCCAAAAGGATTTCCCCAGGGTAATGAGTACACCTCCCGAACGGTTTACGGCCTATAAGGAACGAAATCCGGTGGGCAGTTACCGCCGCGATTTTACTGTGCCGGCTGCCTGGAAAGGCCGGAAAATCTTTATCACATTTGATGGGGTAGACGCCGGTTTTTTTATCTGGGTAAACGGACGCAAGGTAGGATATAGTGTAAACAGCCGCAATGCAGCAGAGTTCGATTTGACAAAATACCTGAAAGCAGGCAAAAACACTTTGGCGGTTGAAGTTTACCGTTTCACTACGGGTAGTTATCTGGAAGATCAGGACATGTGGCGTTTGAGCGGCATTTTTAGGAATGTTACCCTTTGGAGTGCCCCTGAACAACATATCCGCGATTTTTTTGTTAAAACTAACCTCGATAAGCAGTTTAAAAACGCAGAGGTACTGATTTCTACAAAAATCAAAAACTATGGTACAACAATAAGCAAAGCAAGGACTATTGATGCCTCGCTTTATAACGGTCAAACATTGCTTGCAGGATCTTCGGATAAAAAAACAGTTCCGGCTTTAAAACCAGGCGAAGAGGTAACGGTGAGCCTGAAGTTTAATGTAAACAATCCGGAAAAATGGACAGCTGAAACACCAAGACTTTATACCACGGTAATTAAACTTAAAGAAGGAAATAAAGATGTAGAAATTCTATCGTCCAAAACAGGTTTTCGTCAGATCGAAATAAAAGGTAGGCAGTTTTTGGTAAATGGTGTGGCCATTAAGTTAAAAGGCGTTAACCGTCACGAAAACTGGCCTGATGTTGGCCACGCGGTAACAGAAGCGCAGATGATAAAAGATATTGTGCTGATTAAACAGGCTAACTGTAACCACGTGCGCACCAGTCATTATTCTGATGATCCACGCTGGTACGAGTTATGCGATGAATACGGGATTTACCTGGTTGCTGAGGCCAATGTAGAATGCCATGGCGCGATGAACGAATTTAACGACGAACCCAGGATAAAAGCCGCAATTATCGACAGGAATGTGGCCAATACCGAAAACTTTAAAAACCACCCATCGGTAGTGATCTGGTCTTTAGGCAACGAAAACGGTAGCGGGGGAAAAAATTTCAGGGCCGCATTACAGGCCATTAAAGATATCGACTCTACCCGGCCAACACACTATGAAGGTTTTGGGATCGGGAGCCGTAATCCGGCGGATATTGATAGCCAGATGTATACCGATGTGGCAAGTTTAGAACGCCATGCCAACGATCAAACACTTAATAAACCTTTTTACCTCTGCGAGTATGCGCACGCCATGTTCAATTCGATGGGATCGGTTGATATTTATAACGAACTTTTTGATAAATACCCTGCTTTATTGGGCGGCGCCATCTGGGAGTGGCAAGATCAGGGGATTTACAATAACCGCGATCGCAAACACCCGATTACCGCATTCGGTGGTGGTTTTGGGGAATATCCCAACGATCAGTATTTTATCCATAAAGGAGTTGTTTTTTCCGATCGGTCGCTTAAACCACACTTTCCTGAGCTAAAACATGCTTACCAATGGATCAGCATCAGGGAGAAAGACCTTAAAAATGGTGTAGTAACCCTAAAAAACCGCTATCAGGTTACCAATGTGAATGCTTTAAACGGAAAATGGGAACTTACCGAAGATGGTAGCACCATTTCATCTGGCGTGCTCACCGTAGGATCGATTAAACCCGGTGAAGAAAAGGACATCAAAATCCCGTATTCGCTAAAACCCAAAGCAGGTGCCGAATATTTTGTGAGGGTTTCGTTTGAACTATCGGGTGATAAAAACTGGGCAAAAAAAGGATATGAAGTAGCCTCACAACAATTTGAACTGCCGGTTGCTGTTCCGGTTGCAACACCTCAAATTTCGGGTAATTTAAGTCTTAACGACTCGAAAGAGAACATACAGATCAAAGGAAACGGCTTTTCGCTCGAATTTGATAAAACGAAAGGCACTTTCTCCAAAATGGAGAAGGGCGGTAAAAATATGCTTCAAACCGGTGGCGGCCCGATGCTACACCTGTGGCGTGCCCCGCACCGTAAAGATGATATGTGGGCCTATCCCGATTGGGAGAAAAAAGGACTTAAATCTATCGTTTGGGTAACCGACGAAGTTAAAGCCACACAGCTAAGCAGCGGTATGATCGAAATTAAAGCCAACCTTACCGGAACGGGTAAACAGGATTTTATCGTTCATCACCGCGTGGTATACACCATTAATGCCAATGGCTTGATCAATGCCGAAAATGATGTTGATTTTAGTGACCCAAAACTGATACTGGCCAGAATAGGTGTGCGCCTGTTTCTTGACCAGGATTTAAACAAAATCGACTACCTGGGTCGCGGACCAATGGAAAACTACGCAGACAGAAAAAGCGGTTTCGATATCGGTCATTATGCCAGCAGCGTAAATAACCAGATGACCCCTTATGAAAAACCAATGGAAAGCGGAAACCATGAGGATGTACGATGGGCAAATATTACTGGCGAAAACGGTTCGGGTTTAACCATTAAACGTGGAAAAGACCTCTTCCAGGTAGCCACATTACCCTACAGTGATGAGGAAATGGAAAATGTAGAGTACAAAATAGACCTGCCAAAAAGCAAGGGTACGGTATTGTGCATCAGCCATAAAACGCTGGGTGTAGGCTCGTGGGGCTGCGGACCAAAACCTTTAGAACCTTACCTGGTTTATGCAAAACCAACCTCTTTTAGCTACCAGATATTATTAACTGGCAAACCATAATCAAAACAATAGGCGGGCTTATCATTTTATAGGCCCGCTATTGTATCAAAGTAGTTAACTGGTTTTACGCTGGTATAAATTGAGTTATCTTGTAAACGCCAAATCCGATCGAACCGGATATGGTTACATTCTACTACCAAATATATCATGATCAAAAAAATACTTCAGTTTTTGCTTGTACTGGTTAGCTACCAGGGTTTTTCGCAGGAAACCATCAAAACTTATCTTTCCGGCACAGATAAAGATCATACCAAACAATGGGATTTTTATTGTACCGCAGGTCCTAAAAGTGGCGTGTGGACCAAAATTCCCGTACCATCCAATTGGGAATTACAGGGATTTGGAAGTTATAATTATGGCCACGATAAAGACAAAGCCAAAGAGCAGGGAATTTATCGCCATGAATTTTCAACAGGTAAAATAACCGGTAAAAAGGTATTCCTGGTTTTTGAAGGCGCTATGACCGATACAAAGGTTACCGTGAACGGGCAACTCGCCGGAGCGGTACATCAGGGAGGTTTTTACCGTTTTAAATATGATATTACCAAGCTTTTAAAACCCGCAGGCAAGAATCTGCTCGAAGTTACAGTAGATAAGATGTCGGCCAATACTTCTATCAATAATGCGGAAAGGAAAAGTGATTTCTGGGTTTTCGGCGGTATTTTCAGGCCGGTTTACCTCGAAACTGTTCCCGATAAATTTATCGAAAGGGTAGCGGTTAATGCCAGGGCAGATGGTTCTTTCGCGCTCGATGTTTATGCGCAGCACTTAAGCACTGGTGATGTAATTGAGGCACAGGTGAAGAAATTGAATGGTGAAAATGTGGGAAAGGCATTTTCCATAAAAGCCGATCCTACAGATAGTACACAGCATTTAAAATCAGCTTTTTCGCATCCCTTATTGTGGAGTTCGGAGTTCCCGAACCGTTATCAGGTGGTGGTTAAAATCAAGAATAAGCAAAATACCCTCCATCAGATCAAACAAAAATTTGGTTTCCGCACACTCGATCTGCGTAATGGTGATGGTTTTTATGTAAACGGTGCTAAAATGATCCTCAAAGGGGTTAACCGGCATAGTTTCTGGCCTGAAACCGGACGTACGCTAAGCAAAGCGGTGCATTTAATGGATGTACAGCTAATGAAAGAGATGAATATGAATGCCGTGCGCATGTCGCATTATCCGCCCGATGCCGAATTTTTGGATGTTTGCGATTCGCTCGGCCTCTATGTGATCAATGAACTTACGGGCTGGCAGGCCAAATACGATAATACAGTTGGCCACAGGTTGGTGAAAGAGCTGGTGGTCAGGGATGTAAACCATCCTTCCATTATTTTTTGGGCCAATGGTAACGAAGGTGGTTTTAATACCGATCTTGATAACGATTATGCGCTTTACGATCCGCAAAAACGTACCGTAATCCACCCCTGGGAAAAGTTTAACGGAACCGATACCAAACACTATCCCGATTACAATTACATGGTTAAGGCGGCCACATCGGGCCAGGAGGTTTTCTTCCCTACAGAGTTTATGCATGCCCTTTACGATGGTGGTGCCGGTGCAGCACTTGATGATTTCTGGAACCAGATACTCGTCCATCCACATGCTGCGGGTGGTTTTATCTGGGCTTTGGTGGATGAAAACGTCATCCGGACGGATAAAAATAACATATATGATGGCGACGGCAACCATGCACCCGATGGGATTGTAGGGCCTCACCGCGAAAAAGAAGGCAGTTTTTATGCGATAAAAGAAATATGGTCACCAGTTTTTGTTGATCTTCCAAAAATAGATCAAAATTTTAATGGCCAGATTTCCATTGCCAACAGGTTTGCCTTTACAGGTTTGGATAAATGCACCTTTAAATGGAAGTTGCTTAATTTTCCAGCTGCGGTTGCTACTGAAACAAAAGCCGCTATAGTGGCAAGCGGAACGGCTACATCAAACCTTAAACCTGGTACAAAGGGAACACTTTTCCTTAATTTACCTGCAACATGGGCGCAGAGTAATGCCTTATATTTAACTGCTTACGGACCGGATCAAAAAGAAATATTTACCTGGAGCTGGCCGATAAGTACCGCACAATCCATCGCCGGCAAACAGGAAAAAACAACATCCGGTTTATCGGTAAAAACCGAAGAAAACGGTCAATCACTTTTGGTTAAACAGGACGGAAATACCTATTATTTTGATAAAACAACAGGTTATCTGGAGAAAGTAATAAAGTCTGCAACCACCATTTCATTGTCTAAAGGCCCACTATTGGCAGGAGTGAATACCGTTTTGAAAAACTTCAGCTTTAAAACCGAAGGACAAAAAACAACTGTTGAATCAGACTATCAGGGGCAGGGGAATCTCCATGCCAAATGGACATTTGAACCGGGTAAACTGGTTAAGCTCGAGTATACTTTTAACCAGCAGGGCGATGCCGATTTTATGGGCATTACCTTCAATTACCCGGAGGATAAGATAACCGGAGTGAAATACCTTGGCCGCGGGCCTTACCGGGTATGGAAAAACAGGTTAAAAGGGCCTCAGTTTGGGCTTTGGCATAAAGATTATAACAATTCGATTACGGGCGAAACATGGGGATATCCGGAGTTTAAAGGTTATTACTCGGAGGTAAACTGGGTGGTGATAGAAAATAAGGAAGCGCCGTTTAAGGTTTATATAGCCGATGGCGATACCTACCTGCAGCTATACCGCCCTGCGCGCGAGGCTGCTGCATTGAGCAACAACAACGTAGAACCTGCATTTCCGGATGGAAGCATCGGTTTTTTAAAGGGAATAAGTGCCATAGGTACCAAATTCCAGGCGGCTTCATCAATGGGACCACAGAGCCAGAAAAATAAAACGGATGGTAAAACTTTTAGCGGTACACTGCTTTTCGATTTTACCCACTAAACAACACATAGAAATGAAAAAAAAGATATTTAAAGATACTGCTTTACAACTATCGGTAATAGTTATGGCCTGCGTTTTAATGGCTGGCATACCAGCCTCAGTACAAAAGAAAGCACCAGCTAAAAAAACGGCCGAAATTTCCGGTATTTCAGTTGGGGTAGAGGTGTTTGCTTCAGGTATACAGGCACCAACCGCCATTGTTTTTCCGGATAACAACGAGGCATGGATTACCGAACAATCGGGCAAGATCAGGGTTGTGCAGCAGGGAAAATTGTTGGAAGAACCATTAATCGATCTGAAAAATAAGCTGGTGAAACTTAATCGCGGTTACGAAGAACGTGGTTTACTTGGTATCGCTTTACATCCTGCATTTAAAACAAACAAAAAGATATACCTCTATTACAGCGTTCCTTCTGTTCAGAAATCGAACCACACCGGGGTACTCGCCGAATATAAACTGGCAGCAAGTGGCAGGCAGATTGATGCTGCAAGCGAGCGCATTATTTTAACCATCGAAGAACCAGACGGGAACCACAACGGGGGATGTTTACAGTTCGGACCTGATGGTTACCTGTATGTCTCTTTTGGCGATGGCGGCGGTCAGGGTGACGAACATGGGAAAATTGGCAACGGGCAGGACATGAATACCTGGCACGGCAAAATATTAAGGATTGATATCAACACCGAATCGGGCTATAAAGTACCAAAAGATAATCCATTTGTGGGTAAACCGGATATTAAACCCGAAATATGGGCCTATGGTTTCAGAAATCCATGGCGTTTTTCTTTCGACCGTGCATCAAAGCAATTATTTGCCGGCGATGTAGGTCAATCTACCTGGGAAGAGGTTGATATTGTTAAAAAAGGAGGAAACTATGGTTGGAGACTAATGGAAGGCACACACTGTTATAATCCTGATAAAGGCTGTAACATCAAAGAAATGATTGCGCCAATTACTGAATACCAGCATAGCGAAGGCGTTTCGGTAACAGGTGGTTATGTGTATAATGGTATCAGAAACCAAGAGATTAAAGGAAAATATATTTTTGCCGATTGGACGGGCAGGGGATATTACCTGGAGTCATCAGGCAACAAATGGCTACGTGGCAAATTATCTTTTTTAAACATTGCCGAGAATGCCAAAATCACGGCTTTCGGCGAAGATCCATCAGGTGAATTATATGTGTTAACCAATACCGATACGGGGCCGGAGAATAAGAACGGCACGGTGTATAAAATTACCAAACGATAAGATCTAATAGGTTTTAAAATTAAGAAATATGTAAAACTCAGGTGAGCTAAGGTGTCTCAGGTGGTCATAAAAAATAAAGATTACGCTGTTTAATTAACGACCTAAGCTGTGAGTAACGCTTTTGCAGTGCTCCATTTATTCCTAATACCTTTAGTATATCAGAATATGTACGCTTAAATGCCTTTAACTGTCTTATATGGTGAAAATAATAGGTCTTAGCGAGACGCTAAGACCAGTGAAGGAGTGAAAAACTACTTTTTTATAAAAATAAATTCGTGCTTTTCTGTGAGTTCTTGGCAAAAAACAATTTCGGCGGCTACTACACCAATAAACATTTATTGACCACCTAAGTCACCTGAGACCATCTAAGCTATGAATAGCCTTTGCAGTGTTCCATTTATTTTTAATGTCTTTACTATATCAGAACCTGTGAGCTTATATGCTCCTCAAATGTCTTATATGGTGAAAAATATTTATTGACTGGACTGGTGTAGCAAAAAGTAAGGTCTTAGCGAGACGCTAAGACCAGTGAAGAGCTGTGAATAGCCTTTTGCCAGTGATGCCTCTATTTTTAATGCCTTTACTATATCAGAACCTGTGAGCTTATATGCTCCTCAAATATCTTATATGCTGAGAAATATTTATTGAACCAGTGAAGAGGGTGGTAGTACCTCACTTCGCTGTGTTTTCCAATAAAGCCAGGGCAAAAACAGCTTTTTCCACCAAATAACCCTTCTTTTTAGCTCATAAATGTACAATCTGTCAAAAAATATGAATGATTGGACAATCTCCCAAAGGTCTTATTTCAGGTTATTTGTATCAACCAAATAGAGCAATAACCATCATCATCTGTGCTTTTTTGTTCAAACGCCAATTGTAAAAACTTTTGGTATTAGCAAAAATGTAGAGGTACCGATAAGAAAATAATTTTAAAACCGATAACACACAATTGATTTTAAACAATCGGGCTGCTGGTATTTTCTGGCAGCTCTTTTAAAGCAAAATCTCGTGTGCCATGTCGGCTAAAGTAAAATACTGAGGGGATATTTTACAACAAAGGGGACTAACCAACCCTGCTAACCAATAGAACATGAGCCACTATCAAATAAAAAACGTTTTTGGATCTAAAAATACCATTCATTTACATGGATCGGTAAACCTGAACCAGATATCGTTTTTGCAACTGTTTTGTCAGCATCCTACACCTGCTTTTTTGAAATACATGGAACCAAATGTTAACTACAGTAGGAAGGAGGCGATTTTGATCAGATAATTTATCCTAAATAATAGGGAGCAGGCTTTTGTCGGAGTCAAAGAACCAGATACCGGATAACGTTAAGCCATAATCCCGTAACCAATTTCCAAACAATTATTTATTTAACCCTAACCAAATGTATAAAAGTGATATGGCTTCCCGCCGTGGAAAATCATTCCATGTGGAGCCGAAAACAATCCATGCCCTGAAAATACTTTCTGCTGTGGTAATTTTACTGCTGTTTACAAATGTATTATCGGCACAACAGCTACAGATTACCGGACAGGTAAGCGATTCGAAAGGGCAACCGCTTCCGGGTGTATCGGTAAAACTTAAAAACGGAACAGCCAGCGCATCAACAAAAAAAGATGGTACCTATAACATTGGTGTTAATGGCACTAATGGCAGCCTGATATTCAGTTTTATAGGTTATATCACGCAGGAAGTACCGATAAGTGGCCATACAACGATCAATGTAACCCTGAAAGATTCTGAAACCGGACTCGATGATGTGGTTGTTGTAGCCTATGGCCAGCAGAAAAAAGTAACCCTTACCGGTGCGATCAGTACGGTAAAAGCCGAAGAACTGAAACAACCGGTGGCCAACCTTACCAATGTGCTGGCAGGCCGTGTTGCCGGGATTATCGGTGTACAACGCAGTGGCCAGCCGGGTTACGACAATTCCGAAATTTACATCCGTGGTATTTCAACCTTTACCAGCAGTGGGCCGCTAATATTGGTTGATGGTGTTCAACGCGAATTTGCCAATGTGGATCCCGAAGATATTGCCAGTTTCAGTATCCTTAAAGATGCCTCTGCTACGGCTGTTTACGGTGTGCGTGGCGCCAATGGTGTAATCATCATCGAAACCAAAAAAGGCAAACTGGGTAAACCGCTTATTAACCTGCAATACGATCAGGGGATCACACAGTTTACCAAAATCCCAAAGTTTGCTGATGGTGTAACCTATTTACAGATTGCCAACGAAGCCTATAAAAGCAGTAATCCCAACGATCCAAATCCTAAATATTCGGCCGACAGGATCAATAAAACAGCCTCAGGCGCAGATCCTGATCTGTATCCAAATGTAAACTGGTTTGATGAACTGTTCAACAAAACAGGGCAGAACCGCCGTGCCAGGGTAAATGCCAATGGAGGTTCGGAAAATGCACAGTATTATCTTTCGCTGGGTTATTATGATGAAGAAGGTTTATTTAAAACGGATGAACTGGCCAGTTACAATTCGGCCATAAAATTTACCCGTTATAATTTTACTTCCAACCTTACTTTAAAGGTTACCAAAACCACAAAAGTTGATTTTGGTGCATCGGGATGGATCAGCAATGGTAACTACCCGGGGAGCTCAAATGAATCGATCTGGGGTTCTGCCTATATCATGCCGCCAATTCTGATACCAAAAGTATATTCAAATGGGTTAAATTCAGCCATCAGGACCGGTGATATTGCCAATCCTTACACCCTGTTAACCCAAAGCGGCTATATAACCGAGTTCAGGAGCCAGTTATGGAGTAATATCAGGGTTACGCAGGATCTGGGTATGGTATTGAAAGGGCTTTCGGCAACGGCTATGTTCTCTTTCGATAATTATAACTCCCACACCATCAGGCGTACCAAATCAGTTGATGGTTACCTGGCCAAAGGCAGAGACCCCATAACCAATGCCCTGCTGTTTGATAAGGTTTCGAACGGGACCAGTTTTCTGGGTTACGAAAGGAGCAATGGTGGTACAAGGCAATTTTCTACAGAAGCCCAGCTGAATTATAACCGCAACTTCAGAAAACACTCCGTAGGGGCAATGGCTATTTTTAATGCACAGGATAGGGAAGATGCTTTTGCGGGCGATTTTATTGCCTCCATCCCTTACCGCTACCTTGGGGTTGCCAGCCGGGCCACTTATGCTTACGACGATAAATACCTGGCTGATGTTAATTTTGGCTATAACGGTTCAGAAACATTTGCACCAGGCAAACGTTTTGGTTTTTTTCCGGCGTTTAGTGTGGGCTGGGTATTATCACAGGAAAAATTCTTTAAACCATTAACAAATATCTTCCAGTTTGCTAAAATACGATACTCGTGGGGGCAGGTAGGTAACAGCGATATTGGTGGCCGCCGTTTCGGTTATATTGCAACGGTTAATGGTGGTAACGGCAATTACTCTTTCGGCAACGGTGTTGACCAGAATATTAATGGATATGATATCGGCGATTATGCCGTAAACGTGAGTTGGGAAAAAGCCACTAAACAGAACATTGGGCTTGAGCTGAAAACACTTAACAACAGCTTATCGATTACTGCAGATGTTTTTCAGGAGTTCAGGACCGCAATTTTCCGCCAGCGTGGCGATGTGCCCGAATATGTAGGGGTGAGAACACTTCCTTATGCAAACCTTGGCGAAATCCATAACCGTGGGATTGAAGGAACAATAGATTATAATAAACGCATTGGCGACGACTGGCAGCTGGGTTTAAGGGGATCATTAACCTGGACCAGGGCTATGATTATCAATGATGCAAACGCTCCCTGGCCATATCCATGGCAACAGCGCATTGGCCGCAAATTCGGTCAGCGTTTTGGTTACACTGCACTTGGTCTTTTTACCAGTGATGCAGATGTGGCAAACAGCCCGTACCAAACCGGTACCAACAAAGCCGGTGATATTAAATACAAGGATTTAAACGGCGACGGACGGATCGATGGCTTTGATCAGGGCCCGATTGGCTATGGCTCAATACCCGAAATTGTATATGGTTTCGGCCCAACAATTAACTGGAAGGGCTTTGCCATTTCGGCCTGGTTCAAAGGCATCAGTAATGTAGATGTGAGTTTAAATGGAGATGGTTTACAGCCTTTTAGCCAGGGTGGCGAACGTGGCAATTTATTGGCACAGATTACTGATAGGTGGACCCCTGAAAATCAGAACCAGAATGCCATGTACCCAAGGCTAACCTATGGTAACGATAATATGAATTATGCAAACAGTACCTGGTGGGTAAGAAACGGAGCCTTTTTGCGTTTGCAGACCCTGCAACTGAGTTACGATTTCAACAAGGCGAACTGGCTTAAAAAAACGGGTATGTCTAACCTAAGCCTTTACTTTATCGGCTATAACCTTTGGACGGCCAGCGGATTCAAACTTTGGGATGTAGAGTTGGGCGATGGTAAGGGTGCAAACTATCCCTTGTTAAAAACTTACAACCTGGGCGTTAAATGTACTTTCAAATAATTATCTCAAGTTTTAATGACATGAAAAATAAAAATATAAAAATTGGCATGGCCATGATGGTTGCATCATTACTGGTGGGCTCCGGCTGTCAGAAATACCTCGATCAGGTACCTGACGACAGGATTACCATCGAATCGGTTTTTCAGAAAAAGGGCCCTTCGGAGCAATACCTTGCAAACGTATACAGTTATGTAGATGATGTATCGAACGTGTGGGAAAACACACCATGGGAAGGAAATTCGGATGAAATGGACATTACCTGGTCCAAATATTCGAACTATAGCCTCAATATCGGTAACCTCGGGGCCAGTAATGCACTTTTCGACCGCTGGGGATATTATTACAAGGGTATCCGATCTGCAACCTATTTTATGAACCACATAGATGGAAACGCAGAAATACTGGCATTGAATGGTCAGAAGTTAATCGATCAATATAAAGCTGAAGCACGTTTTTTAAGGGCATATTTCTACTTCTTATTGATGCGCCAATACGGTCCGGTGGTTTTAATGCCCGAAACCGAAATTCCCGTAGATGTGGAGGCCAGCGAAATGCAGTTTCCGCGTAATAGTTACGATGAATGTGTGAATTATGTGGTAAGCGAACTCGACAAAGCTGCTGCTGTATTACCCAATGTGCCCTCAAGCAACGGACAGGCAAGTAATAACGAATTTGGCCGTGCAACCGTTGGGATTGCACTGGCAGTTAAATCAAGGGTATTGTTGTATGCTGCCAGCCCCGAATTTAACGGCAATGCTGATTTTGCCAACTTTAAAAATAAGGATGGTAAAGTTTTAATCAACCAGACTTACGATGTTCAGAAATGGAAAAGAGCAGCCGATGCAGCCAAGGCTGTAATCGATCTGGGACTTTATAGTTTGTATAAAACCGCCAATGGCGATCCGTTACAATCGTATATGGGCATATTTACCCAGCAGTGGAATGCCGAACAGATATTTTGCCGGAAAACCAACGATTTGCCGGGTTACGATACGAACAGCATGCCGCGCCAGGCCGGTGGCTGGAACGGTGTTGGTGTTACACAGGAGCAGGTTGATGCCTATTTTATGAACGATGGTAAAACCATCACCGA
Organism: Pedobacter sp. UBA5917; assembly: GCF_002432345.1. Taxonomy (GTDB): domain Bacteria; phylum Bacteroidota; class Bacteroidia; order Sphingobacteriales; family Sphingobacteriaceae; genus Pedobacter. The sequence goes on along the minus strand of NZ_DJDT01000288.1, from coordinate 23,354 downwards.
ATCTGCCCTCTATTCCGAAACGGGTTTTACCACACAGAACAATGTTAAAGTTTACAATATGTATGTAAACCGCGAACCACGTTTTTATGCTTCGGTAACCTATAATAATGCCATATTTCAAGGTGGTAACATGGCTGCTGCAGCACCGATTTCATTTTTGTTTTTAGGCGGAAGCGGTAAAAGCGGCCATGCTACCGATTTTACCAAAACGGGTTATCTGGTAAGAAAAAATGTTAATCCGGCAACCAATAATGGTTCGGGTGGAAACGGGGCTAAGGCAAACCGCACTTTGGCATTATTTAGATTGGGCGAAATTTATTTAAACTATGCTGAGGCATTAAACGAATATGCTCCCGGTAATGCTGATATCTTAAAATACCTGAACCTGATCCGCGAACGCGCCGGTATTCCGCAGTATGGAAGTGCAAATTTAGCCGCTCCCAGCAGTCAGGCCGATGTACGCATCCGGATATGGCAGGAGCGGAGGATAGAACTGGCCTTCGAATCGCACCGCTGGTTTGATGTGAGGCGCTGGAAAATAGTAGCACAGGTAATGGGCGATATGCATGGCATGGATGTAAACAAAAATGACGATACCTTTTACAAAAGGGTAGTGGCAAGCCAGCACCTTTTCCGTTTCCCTGCATCGTATTTTTTTCCGATCAGGCAGTATGAAATGGACAGATCTAAACTGGTTGTTCAGAACCCGGGCTGGTAATTTTTTCCTTTAATCAAAATTTGATCTATATGATAATTCATAGAAAATATAAAGTGCTGTTTTTCCTGTTCGGATTAATAAGCTCAGCCTTTTGGTACGGCTGTAAGGATAATGTTGATCTTCCCGATCAGCCATTGGAAAATTATATCAATGTTTACATGCCGCAGGGCGTAAACGGCCCCGTTACCACCAATCTGAAAGTGAAGGATAATCTGGTGCAAACCGTTGTTTTTGGGGCTGATTATGGCGGTTATGGCTATCCCGATGCAGATGTGCCGGTTTCGTTTGCTGTTGATAATGCATTGGTTGCCGCATACAATACAGCCAATAAAACAAATTACCAGGTGTTGCCGGCCAGTGCCTATACGTTATCTGCAACCAGCTCGGTAATCCCGAAAGGAAAACTGGCTACAGAACCATTAAAAGTAAATTTTAAAACCACCGGAACCGGTGCCATGAATGCTTTTACCACCTATCTGTTGCCGATAACTTTATCGAGCACGGGCGTAAAAGTACGTGAGGCACTCAAAACCGTTTACTATGTGGTAACAGCCTTACCCGATCTGGCAGATTACCCGAATTTCGACCGTTCTAAATTCAATATCGTTGATTTTTCCTCACAGGAAGCAAACGGTGAAGGTCCAAATAACGGAAGGGCTGTTTTTGCACTGGATGGCGTAAACACCACATTCTGGCATTCGCAATGGCAGAATGGAACCGCTTCGCCACCACATTTTTTAACCATTGATATGGGAGAAATCAAAACCTTCCATGGATTGTCTTTTCTGGCCAGACAGGGTAACGATAATGGAAAACCGAACGAGGTTAACCTGAAACTGAGTACCGATAACGTAACCTGGACAGATTATGGAACATTGAACCTGGCAAATACCCAGGCACTCCAGTCTGTTTTTTTTCCATCAGCGTTTAACAAACAGGCCAGGTATTTTAAAATCACAGTCAATTCATCTTATGGGTCGAATGTTACCCATTTGGCTGAGTTGTACGCCTTCTAAAAGAGTGGCCTTGCCGGTATAGTATTTGGTCCCATCGCCGGTAGGGCCCTCTTTTTAAATTTATGGTGATTTCGGTTTTTTGAATTGGGATGATCATTCAAAACAACCAAAAATGATGATATAGCAGACATGAAATTGATTATTAATCTGGTATAGATGACTTATTAATTATTTATTTATCATTTGTTAATTGGTCGGTTCTATTTTGGATTTCACACCGATATTGGTGTGTTAACCAAATATATATCTGATCAATGAGAAAAATTAATTTAATGCTACTCTCTGCAGTTATTTTATCAGCAGTAGGTTGCTCAAAAACACAAGTAGATGATGTGGTTGTTCACGACAGCCTTTCGAAGATTAAGTCTGAAGTAGCGTTAGCTTCTCCTCCGGGTGATGTGGTAGGCAAACTGGTAGTAGGTTATCAGGCCTGGTTCGGTTGCCTTGGCGATGGTTCGCCATTTAATTCATGGAAAACCTGGGGACCAAATCCACCTTCTCCCGGGCATATCAATGTTGAAATGTGGCCTGATGTAAGGGAGTATACAACCACTTATCAAACGGGCTTTGCCAACCTTGGCAACGGTCTGCCTGCTAAATTATTTACATCCTATTCGCAGCAGGTGGTAAATACCCATTTTCTGTGGATGCAGCAGAATGGAATTGATTGCGTTGCGCTTCAACGCTTTGGCAGTGCCCTTGCTGCCGATCCGCGTGATCTGAATTGGCGCAATGGAAATGTACCTATGGTAAAGGCTGCTGCCGAAACCTACGGGCGTAAATTCTTTATTGAATACGATATCTCCGGCTGGACAAATTTTCAATCCGAAATCAAAAGCGACTGGACCACCCGTATGCAAACACATACTTCTTCAACAGCTTATGCCAGACAGAACAGTAAACCTATTGTAAGTATTTGGGGGATAGGTGTTTCCGGGAGACCCGGTAATAACGCGGTATGGACAGATGTGATCAATTGGTTTAAAAACCAGGGATGTTATGTTATCATCGGTGTTAAAAGGGATTGGAGAAATGATGCAACCAATATCAGTGCTTATAATCAGGCCAATATGATCCAGCCGTGGACAGTTGGTTCTATGAACGGGATAACCGGAGCCGATGGTTATGTACCCACACTTAGCGCAGATTTTGCATATTGCAATTCGCATAACCAGGATTATCAGCCTGTAGCTTTTCCAGGTTTTGCGTGGTCTAACTGGCACACCGGACCGCAAAATGAGATACCGCGTTTACATGGAGATTTTCTTTGGAGGCAATTCTATAACATCAGGAACAACAATATTCCAAATGTAAAGGTAGCCATGTTTGACGAATACAACGAAGGTACCGCAATTGCCAAGGCTGCAGAAAATGCTTCCATGAAACCCAGCAATCAGTATTTCCTTACCCTGGATGCCGATGGTGTGGCCTGTTCTTCCGATTTTTACCTCAGGCTAACGCGTGATGGTGCAAAAATGATAAAAGGCCAGATTCCGCTTACCGCTACCCACCCAACATCGCACCTATAGGAATAAACTCCTGATACGGTAAGGACGCGGAAGGGAGGACTATTGTTTGAAAATTAGGGACGTTTTCCCACAAAATTTTCCCCAGTGCATGCACGTCTCATCCGGTACGCCCCCTTTCGCAAACTTATTATCTGTTGTTTTATTTAAATTCCATCGATAATGAAATATGATATTAATCTAACCATCTTGAAATAATGAAAAAAACAATATTTATTTTTTTAATACTTTTCGGACTAACGGCCGTTGGCTGCTCGAAAAATGAATTATCCTCCGGGGTTTTTTCATCTGAAAAGCCCATGGTTTCTGCGCTGGCAGATGGGCCAACTGTCGCAGCGTTCGATGTAGGTATAAACGATCCAAATATTAAATATTTTGGCCGCTGGGATTTTAGTAATCCTGCCCAATACCTGAGCTACTGGGGCGGTGCGTATATTAAGGTTAACTTTACAGGTACCACAGTTAAAATAAAAGTAGGCAATACCAGTAATTTTTATGCTAAAATTGACGGCGGTGCCTGGATCAGCTTTATTGGGGCTAGCGGAACCATAAACCTCACACCTACTTCTTTGTTAGCAGGTACCCATAGTTTAATTGTGGCGCAGGGAAAGGATTATGATTATGTATTTAACTTCCGTGGACTGGTGCTCGATACCGGTGCAGCTACCTCCGCACCATCTGTTTCTACAGATATTGTAGAATATATCGGCGATTCAATAACTGCCGGTTATACCGATGCACAGGCCAACGTATCAGATTATGCATGGGTAGTATCCGAATCGCTGAATGCCGAACATACGCAAATTGCTTATCCCGGCATTGCTTTGGTAAATGGTTATGGTGTAAATTCGACCAAAATCGGTATGGATGTACAGTACTTTAAATCGCAGTCTTTGGCCTATCCTTCATCACCAAATTGGGATTTTACCACTTATACACCCAAAATAGTGGTTATCAATTTAGGCCAGAACGATAACAGCACAGGTGTGCCCGATGCTACCTTTCAGAACAGCTACTTAAATTTTCTTGCCAATATCCGTACGAAGTTTGCCAGTGCCGAAATATTTGCACTCCGCCCTTTCAGCGGGGTAAAAGCAGCATCGGTTCAGGCAGCTGTTAATTTACGTATTGCCGCAGGCGATAATGCTGTGCATTATATTAATACAGCCAACTGGCTCCAGCCTCATCCGTCGGTCGATTTCAATGACGGTGTGCACCCCAGTGTAGCAGGCCATACCAAGGCTGCAGGTTTACTAAAACCCTATATTGCACCATATCTGTCGTCCGGATCATCATTTTTGGTAAATAATGCAGATGCCGTTACAGGCTGGACATCAGGGAATGCGCTCAGCATAAACGGTACCGATAAAAAAGAGGGTAGCGCTTCATTACAATCAGTGGGTAGTGGCACATTAGAATTTCAACGTTCGTTTACCGCAATTAATCCCAATGTAACTGTGGCAAATGGGTCAATCGATTTTTGGTATTACGTATCGGATGTAACCAAATTTTCGGCATCAAACCAGATTGAAATTGGAAGTGGGGGCACATCAGATGTAAATGAATATAGCTGGGATATTGGTCCGCTAACAAATGGTTGGAACCATATCACCAAAACCTTTGCTACTGCCGTAACAACCGGAGGAACGCCAAATTTAAGTGCCATAAACTGGTTTAGGATATACCACGCTAAAACTGCAGGTATAACAACTAGGATTGATGCATTGAGGATATTACATTAAAACCAAATGCCTGCAATTAACAACTTAATGGATAAACAACTTTAAAGCTTATCAATAAAAGTTGTTTGATATGCCTTTTAAAACAAACCACCCAGGGAATTTCATCCCTGGGCGGTTTATCAATTTATCCATCTTATTTCTGTAAGGAAATTGCCTTTTATCCGGTTATGGACATTTTGTAAAACCAAATCCGGCATTTTGCGGACATATATTAGCGGCGGCATTCCAACTGCTAAATTTTGGATGAGTCAACATATCTGCCGGTAAATCTCCGGTAAATTTGTTAAGCTTTAATTCCACTGAAGTAAGGTTGGGCATTTTGCTGAAAACATTGGCAGGAATAGGTCCTATGAAGTTAGAAGTATGCATCTGAAGCAGGTTTAAGGCTGTTAGATTTGCAAATTCGACCGGAATGGTGCCTGTTAAACCAGACCTGCTCAGGGTTAAACTGGTCAGTTTTCTCAGGTTGCCCATCGATGGTGGGATGGTACCGGTTAACTGCTGGTTATTGTTGTTCATATCAATTAAGATCAGTTCGCTTAAATAACCGATAGCAGGAGGGATTGGCCCTTTAAGGTTCCTCGCTGCAAGGTTTATCCTGGTTACGCGGTCTACACCATTTACTTTGGCAACCGTTATCCCGTTCCAGTTTGTAGCTGCCGTAGCTTCCTGTAGCGGTGCCGTAATATTCCACTTGGTGCCCGACCAATTGGCCCCGCCCATACTTTCGTAAATAGCGATCAGTACCTGCCTGTCGAGTTCATTTCCAATGGCTATACCGGTTTGTTTTACCTGAACAACTACGTTTACAAGGCCATAGGTAATGGTTATGGTTCCACTGAGATCAACAAAATTATTTTTGACTGTTGTAACCGTTAGTTTGTTGCCATCGCGCTGCACCGTAAACCAGCTCGAATTTAAACTCACATCATAACTCCATTGCTGGTTGGTTTCGATGGTAATTACTTCACTGCTGCCATCCCTGCTAAACTGAAGGTTTTTCTTGTCGATTTCGAATTCAATCGTTCCCTTTTGTGTAACGGTAATGGATTTGTTGAAAACAGGTGATTCTGCATTTATGATTACCACGGCAGTACGTTCGCCGGCTTCGGGATTTGCTGTTGCCATTAATTTCACTTCACCTCCTTTTATCTCCCAGGTTAACCAGTCTGCATCAGAACTTAAAGACCAGTTCATGTTACTGTTAATCACAACCGTGCCATTGTCTGCCTGGTTTTTAAGCTTTAAGGTCGGTTTGTCGATAATAATGGTCGGTGTATTTCCATGTTGTTTAATTACAATAATTTTGCTCAGTGTTTTATCTGCACTAACAATTTTTATTTTGGCCACCCTTTCGTACAAACTAGGGTTTTCTTCCATCGTAAGGGCTACCTGGTCTCCGTTTTTTGCCGCAGTGATCCAGGTTTGGGTAGTTAGGGTTTCTATATTCCATTCGCTTTTGTCGGATATGGAAACCGCGAAATTTCCGGTTTTGTTGGTGTTTAAAAACTCGTATACATCTCTTTCAATGTTGAGTGTAGGCTTATCGGGCAGCTGGTTTTTATCTTTTGAACAATTGGTCAAAACAATCATCAGCATTGCCAGGCCGTATATCAATGTTCTTTTCATAACTTCTAAATAGTTGAACGGTTTGATTTGATTAAGTTTATTTGGACAATCGCCTTACTTCACTTTAAATTCGTCGCGCACGATATCGAGGTATTTCGTTCCATAACCTTCGCCGTAGTCTGTTACAGTTGGCTCAATCTGCGAATCCCATTGCCAGTTGTTAAACGATTCTACAAGTACCATACGGTTGTTGCCGAGGTTCATTTTGGCCACATTGCAACGCTCCCTAAAATCTGCTTCGTTTTTTCTGATGGCAGGATAATTATAATCGGGGGTAGCATTATTAATGTTTGCCGTATAAGATGGAGAAACCGATGGGATAAAATCGATACCGAAATTTTTCGACAGATAATCTTTGTTCAGCTTATAGTTTTCGTTAATCAGGCGGTTTAACAGGTATGTTCTGTCCCAGCCGTTAATTCCACTGCCCACATTGCACATGTTATCCATGGTAACCGCATCGGCTTTGCCCTGCATAAAAAAGTATTCAAAACGGGCCGATGGTGTCCATTGGGGTTGGCGGGCAATGATATACACATCTTTCCCAGTTTGTTCCTTTATCACCTTACGGATATTGTCATATACCTTTTTGCTGTTTTCAGTATATAGCCTGTCTGCACCAAGTAATACAAGTACCGGGCGGCCCTGAAAATGATAATAGGTTTCATCCTTAAAATAAAGGGAAATGCGTTTTAGAAAGTTGTAAAGCCTGTCTTCGCGGCTAACTGATATATTTTGCCCGTTGATGTTGTATACGGTTGCCGGTGCCGTTTCTAACAACAGGTTATTGCTGAGGCCGGCACTAAAATTATTAATATCCACCGATATGGCGTATTTAAGTTCGCCCATGTTTACCGATGGCAGGTTGAAGTTGTGTTCGGCAAGCATGTTAACCATTAGCGAGTCGGTTCCGTTCAGGTTATTGGGGAACATGGCGCCCGGGTTTTCCTTTACTGCAGGACTGATCAGGAAATCTATTTTTGCCGACTTTGCCCATTCAACAATTTTCGACATGTTCAGTGCTCCGGTTTCTGTTGGCCTCAGGTCATAGCGGCCGAGTTCAGGTTTTACATAAGGCCCTATTTTTCCGGCTGCAGCATCATATTTTTCAGTAATCCTTGTCCATTTAATCTCATCGGTGATCAAAATGCCCGATGGCTCGTAAATGTAGGCACCTACAGGTATATTGCTGGTAACCGCAACTTTCGGGATCTCGTAGTTCAGTGGGTAATCGTCTATCGATGGCCCTGTATCTTTTTTACAGGAAACGGCCAAAGTCACTAATAGTAATCCCAGTAGGGGGATTGAAGTCATTATTTTCTTCATGATTATTTCGATATGGATAATCTTATTCTTTGTTTTTACTTAGGGATGTAGGTGATCAGAAGCTGCCTGAACGAGTAATCAAAAGCTTTGGTCAGGGCCAGGTTATCGTTCGGTTCGCCTGTCATGCTTTTTGCTGTCGCAACTACTTCTTCGTAGGTTTTGCCATATTTTTTATTAAAATACTCGCAATTTGGCCTGATCTTTTTATTACCGCCATAAAGCTGCTCGGCAAAAATCAGGTCGGGGTTTAGTTTTGCGAAACCTAAAGTTGTATACACGTTGTCGCCCCATCTATCGCCCCGGTAATACGGGCTAATTGCTTTAAGGTTTTCGATCCCTTTGTAATAGGCATCTCTGTTTTTACTCTGCTCAACAATCGGATAGATAAAACGCTCTGTCCAGTAATTGTAGGCCGAGTTATAGCCTTCTACATCGCTGGCGCCACCATTGGCAAAAAAAGGAGGAAAGCGTAATACCCTTGTTCTGCGCTCCAGGTTCCAGCCCTCCAGGCAGTTTAAATAATCGGCAATGTACCTTTGTTTGTAAATCTGCTCAAGGTGGTTGTCGCGGCCACCCTTACCACGGATATTTGCGCGGTATAACAACCTTCTGTCTGCATAACCTTTTCCATCGGTATTCCATTTTACACCGTTCTGGCCCAGGTATTCATCTGCACCTGGCAGGTTATATTGTGCAAAAGAGGCACGTACACCCAGTTCATAATTTTGCATGGCCTTACCTTCCGAACCAAAAAGCATTTCGGCCTCTGCTTTCAGAAAATAGCTGTCGGCCCAGTTCAGTAAGATCATGCTGGCATTTTCTTTTACAAAATCGGTTTGTACAAACGAGAGGTTGTACGGACTGTTCCTGCTGGCCAATGGATCGTTATAGCGGAAATCTTTACCTGGAATAAAAGCCCATTCCCAGCCCGCTGCCAAGCTGTTCAGTTCGGTAAGCGGAACATAAGGCATTGAGTAATCAACCAGGATAGAATCGCTTCTGAGCGGGTTCAGACCATCTGCCTGGTGCAGTGCGAAATTGGGACAATCGGTTTTTGTACAAAAGTTGAGGTGTTTTCTGGTAAGCGTATCTGTGTAGAGAAAGGGTTTTACTTTAATCGGAGAGAGCTGGTTACCTTTAAGGCTATAGGCACCCAAACGGGGATCTTTGTACGAAAACAGGTATATAGCAAAATATTCTCCCAGGGCAGGGTAGGTCATCTCACTGAAATTCGTCGCGTTTTTGATAAACCTGGTGTAGTAATACGATGCACTCATCGATTCGTCTGATCCCCACTGCAGTTTTACCATATCATCGAGCGAAGAAATTAATTTTGAGTCGTCGGCCATTGCTTCCGTTGCATGGGTTCTGGCCAGATCCATAGATAGGTTCTGCGCATGCAGCGCGATATTTAACCTGAGCGTATTGGTAAATTTCTGCCATTTTGAAATGTCTGATTTGCCGAAAGCAGTTCCGCCAAATACCGGGTCGCGCATCAAAACATCGTTCGGATAGCTTGATGATACCCTATACATTGCGCTTGCATCCTTTAAATCTTTCAGTATCTGGGTATATATTTCGAGTTCGGTATCATAAGTATATTCCCTTTTGCTCTGCTCGCTATCGGCAAGCGCCTGGCTCATCGGAATACTGCCGTACATAGAGGCCATCATATAAAAGAGATAAGATTTCCAGGTTTTTACCATGGCCAAACGATTGGCAAATTCAGGTTTCCCGGTATAGTCTTTTTCCATTTTAAGTATATCACGGATAATGCCAACATAAAACTGGTTAAAATAATTATCACCCATATCCTGCGAGGGGTTGGTGGCGAAACCCACCACCGCATACCTCGAAAAATTGATCAGTTTATTGTAGTTAACATCCTGGATCAGCCTCATCGTACGCGAAACCGTGCCCGCAAAAATATCGTTCACATCTACGTTGTAAACTTTGTTTTTATTCGTGTTGATCTCTTCAAAATCCTTGGTACAGCTTTGAAAAGCGGCACATAAGGAAACGAAAGCCAGTATATAAAGTATTTTTTTCATCGTAATATTTTTAAAATGATAGTTTAGCATCAAATCCCCAGGTCGACATTGGTAAACTGAAACCCCGCTCAAAACCCTGTGCGTTACCTGTTGTGGATGTAGCCTGTGGATCGAGGCCTTTTGGTGTATTCTGGAATAATATGGCCAGATTACGGCCTACCAGCGCTACCCTCGCACTTTTAACAGGGGTTTTTCTAAACCATGAGCTTTTTAAAGTGTAACCAATGGTAACCTCCCTTAATTTAATGTAGGAAGCATCATAAATGTATCTTGCCGCGCTCGAAGCACTGTTATGCGTCCAGTGGTCCATTGGCGATACCCAGGCCATCGAAGGTTTATCCGCCCAGAATGCGCCAACAGAAGGATCGTAAACGGTGTTGCCGAGCTGAACGCCTTTCGGGCGCGAACCATCAGGGTAACGTACATAGTTCTGCAGGTAATCGGCTCCCGGTTTAACGGTATTTCCCGGTTGAAGGAAACCTCTTCGCTCATCGCCGTTTTCACCTAAAATCAGCTGCGAGATCAGGTCGTCGTAACGCCCGTCCAATGATTGTACCGTATTTCCATCAATACCACCCCTGAAAGCGGTATACGACCATACTTTGCCGCCAGACTGGAAGTCGATCATAAATCCCATATCAACCGGACCTACCCTGAAGGTATTTTGCCATCCCCCGATCCAGTTTGGCTGTATGGAACCTAAATACTGATCGGGTAAAAACTTTGGTTTTCCATCTACGCCAACATATATGGCCCCATCGGCATTCCGTTTATAATCGTTGCCATAAAATACGCCATAAGGTTTTCCCACTTCTGCATAAAGCCTGATGTTGTCGCCGCTGCCCATCTCATACCTGCTGATGCCGTCAACCAGCGAAATAACTTTCGATCTGTTCTGCGCCCAGTTTAATGTAGTGGTCCAACTGAAAAATTTTGTTTTAACCGGACTGATGTTAAGGCTTACCTCAACACCCGAATTTTGGATTTCGCCTGCATTAAGGATTTCCCTGCGGTAACCGCTTGCTGATATGGCATCGGCTTCTACAATCTGGTTTTTTGTGCTTTTGCTATAATAGGTAACATCTGCATTTACACGTCCGTTCCAGAGTTTAAGCTCTGATCCAAACTCCCACGATTGTGTTTGCTCGGGTTTAAGCCTGTTATTTTTAAGTACTTCTTCTCCGGTAAAAAAAGGAATACCCAGAAAAGAACCGTTTTCATTTCTGAAATAACCGCTATAAAGCCTGTCGAAACCGGTATCGTTACCCACCTGCGCAAAAGAGCCCCTTAATTTCAGGTATGATAATACTTTTTTGTTGATTTTAAATGCATCCGTTAGCACTACACTACTACCAAGTGAATAGTAGAAATAGGAATTATTGTTTGAAGGCAGGGCACTAGACCATTCGTTACGTACAGTTGCTTCGAGGAATGCCCAGTTTTTATACCCTAAATTGCCCATGCCGAAAACGGCCTGTTTGTTTTTTGCCTCTGGTTCTTCAACTGAGCCGATAATGCCCTTTGCATTGGCCAAACTTGCCAGATCGGGGGTAATCAGCATAAATGCCCTTGATGACATCCGGTCGGCTTTGATGGTCTGTATTGAGGCCCCAACATTTGAATTGATGTTAAAATCCTTATTGAGTTTTTTATTGAAGGAAAGTAACGCATTGTAGTTATTGTTTGTTGAAAGCCTGTTCCACTTATAATATTCGCCATCGATATCAAAAGGCGTGTAGAGGTTGGTAAAATCCCATCCTTTCGACTGCTGTAAATCGGTAGCTGCGGTAAGCCTGAGCCTGAACAACTGGTTAAGCCTGATGTTTGCCGTAAGACTGGCATTTAAAAAGTTCTTACTGTCTTGGTTCGATGTTTCATTTAAAAGCCAGTAGGGGTTTGTAAAACCATTAAAGTTGAACGGCGTACCGCCATTTTGTTTCCATGGAACAAGTTCCTGATAAGAGGCATCCCTTGGCAGGTTGGCAATTACATACAGTGGATTCCTGTTCGAACTGTTACGGAAACCCCTGTTGTCCATATTCTCATAAGTATACCTGATGTTGGCATCCAGATCGAGGTAATCGGTAATTTTGGCCGTACTCCTAACGTTAAGGTTATGCCTGTCGAATAAATTGAATTTCTCCAGGATGTCGTCTGCGCTCTGGCCGGTATACGAAAGCCTGAAACTCATGGCATCCGTGAGTTTATCAATAGAAAAACTGTTGGTGATCGAATTGGAGGTTTTGTACATGCTCTCAATGGTTTGAGGCTGGGGGATATAGCTTTTTACAAGTCCGTTCCGGCCCACCACATTAAATCCGAGCATGGGCATTCCCCACGAGCGCTGATCCTGGTTACCCATATTGGGGTTCCATATTCCGTAAGGAAGATCGGGATTAAAGCTTACGCCATTACCCGAATTGCTATAGTAATTTATCCCTTCTCTTTTAAACTGACCGGTTTGCCCGGCCCCGTAAATGTTCTGCAGGGTTGGGAAATTGTACAGGTTGCCAAGCATGGCATTAAATCCGTAGCTGATTCCAAGACCCTGCTTCCGGCCGGCCTTTTTTGTGGTAATCAGCACCACACCGTTTGCCGCATCCGATCCGTAAAGTGCAGAGGCATTGGCGCCTTTTAAAATCTCCACATTTTCGATTTCATCCGGGTTGATACTGTTTACCGGACTGCCAAAATCGAGGTCGCCGTTTTCTCCCGAATTATTCAGCACCGGAATACCGTCGATCACAAACAGGGGTTGGTTATTACCGGTAAGGGAATTGTTGCCCCTTATTACCACCCTGGTTGAAGCGCCCGGACCACCGCCCGGTACAATCTGCATACCTGCGGCCTTTCCCGATAACATATCCAGTAAACTGCTTCCCCTGGCCTCGGTCATCGAAGATACATCGATGCTCTGCCGGGCATAGGCGAGCGATTTGGCTTCCTGTTTAATGCCCATAGCGGTAACCACTACATCACTCAGGTTTTTTGAATCGTCGAGTAAAACAATCCTTAATTCTGTTTCTGATCTGGCTACAATCTGTTGGGTAATAAAACCAATGTAACTTATTCTTAAAGTGGTATTTGCAGGTACTGATATTTTAAATTTTCCCTTTTGATCGGTTTGGGTAGTTTTCGAATTGGTTACGCCAACGGCACTTACCGAAACGCCAACAATAGGTTGGTTGGTATTGTCCAATACCGTACCGGTAATGTTGAGTTGCTTGTTCTGTGCGCGTGCTGCCATGAAAAATAGGATTAGCAGCACCATCAGGTTATACTTGTAAATTTTTATGTTCATCTCATTGATTCTTAAAAGTGCTCGGATTAAGGGGCGCCAGTGCCGCGATAGGTGGTGTAGCCGATAACTCAGGGGCCTGAAAGGAGGCAAGAGGTAAATTTTGTGTGATCTGGCAGTTCATTCCCGGGTTTAATCCCGAAAATAAAAATGCCGGTGAAAAGCAGGCATGCCGCTTTAAAATGAATGCTTTGGTAATGCTCATAAAGGTTAGTTTATCTGGTTAAATGCAGGGTTTCCCGTGTGGTTACGTCGCGGGGGCTGCGGTTATTATTTTTGTAATTCCGGCGAACTATCTTTAAATATTGGTTATGAAGATAGATAGGTTGGCCCGGAGAGAAAGTATCATTTCATCATACAGCGTGTGGTTTAGCAGGTTAAATATTTGGTTAATTTGTTGAGATCAGCGCATAGGCACGCTTTAATCTTTTATAAATTACGCGGCAGATAATTAATTAAACACTAATAAAATATTAATTTGGAGGGTTTGGCTCCATTAAAATCAAGATTGATATGAGATTTTTGTTTTTTTAGAAAAAAACTCTTTTGTCTCGATCGGATAGCTGTGTTTTTTGGAAGACCTGAAAGGGTTAGGGCAGTAAAGCATCACCTGTATTCAGGAATATGTTTTTTCCTGCAGCCCGAACAGGTAGCATTTGGAGAGGATATAAAAGAAAGTATAATAATTATCCTATGCAGATTTGATGTGGTACTGCGAAATTAAAACCGCTGTTACCCGGATTTTAACGCTTGCCCTACTTGCAGCACATACGATTCGCCTACAGGTATTTCGCGCTTACCAATTTCAATATTCCGCGACGTAAATGCACTGATGTGCCGCAAACCTACAATATAGGAACGGTGCACGCGTAAAAACAATTCATTCGATAATTGTTCTTCGAAAGAGGTGAGGGTTTGATAGGTAATAATGGTTTTATCACTTAAATGGAGCTGCACGTAGTCTTTTAATCCCTCGATATATAACAGATCATGAAGTGGTATTTTAATCATTTTCTTTTCCGACCGTACATAGATAAACGGTGCCGGTGTAACAATACTTTCTTCTTTTGTTACCGGCTCGGCCAATACAGCTAATTTATTAAGCTTGGTTATGGCTTTCAGAAACCGATCAAAAGGGATAGGCTTTAGCAGGTAATCGATTACGTTAAACTGATAGCTATCCAGTGCATATTCGCGATAGGCCGTGGTAAGGATAACAGGAGGTATATTGGCAACTGTTTTAAGCAGTTCGAAACCACCCAGATTAGGCATGTTGATATCAAGGAAAAGCAGATCTATTTTTTGTTTCTGCAGGATGTTAAACGCTTCCATTCCATCAGCACAGGTGGCAATCAGGTTCAATTGATCCACCCGCGATACATACTCCTGCAAAATATCACGCGCCAGTTTTTCGTCGTCAATAATCAGACAGTTTATCTTTTTCATAGCTCAATTTTCAGCGATGCTTCGAACAGATCGTTATCATCGTTAATATTCAGTTCAAACCTACCGGGATAGGTGAGTTCGAGCCTGCGGCGTAAATTATTCAGACCAATGCCGGTACTGTTACCATGTTTATGGAATGGTTTGTTGTTCTGTACATGGTAATACAGGGTATTTCCGGTTACTTTTATATTGATGGATATCCAGTCCTTCCCTTGCTCAATACCATGTTTAAAAGCGTTTTCTGTAAAGGGAAGCAATGCCAGAGGCATGATCTTTTTGCCTGCAATATCGCCCGACGATTGAAAAGATAATTCGAGCCTGTCGGCAAAACGTATCTGTTCAATCTGCAGGTAATTTTCAAGTTCAACAATTTCGGAGCTTAACTCAGTTTGGCTGGCCCTGGTTTGATCGAGCAGGTAGCGCATCATCTGCGATAAACGCAATACCAGTTTATTGGCTTCCTGTGGCTGTGTAAGTGTTAGCCCGTAAAGGCTGTTCATCGTATTAAAAAAGAAATGGGGATTAATCTGCGCTTTGAGGAAACCCATTTCGGCCGTTAATTTTTCTGTTTCAATGGCACGTAATTTCCTTTCCCGGTTGATCAATCTTTGCATCAGTTCAAAAACCATCATCACGGCAACAACCGGATAATATTGAATAGCCAAACGTAAAATACGGCTGGGAATCCAAAATTGCTTTACCTCTTTCGCATAACGCTCCGGATCGTGAACTTCCTCCCACGATAATATAAAAAGGTGGGTAATTAGCCGTGTTAACAAAGCACCAAAAAACAGCGTAGCCAAAAGCGCCAGTGCGTATAACAGGTATCTTTGCCTGTAATAAAATGCAGGTAACAGCACATAAAGGTTAAAATAGGTGAGCAGTATGGCAACGGCAATAGGAAGCCCGCCCACATGCCAGGTAAGGGAAAATTTAAATTCGTCGGTATTCTGCCAATCGGAAACAACACCCTGGTAAATAATATAGGCCAGCCAGAACAGCAGATGTGCTAAAACAGTTTTAAGTGGAAAGCGGCGTTGATGGGGCATGTACAAATTTAATTAATTCAGTCCGTAATTACCGCTAACAACCGTCAACAGGCAATCGGTTACCGTGAAACCGGTATATAAAGGCTTTAAGGCATTAAACCACCTATCGAAGCCCGAAAATTTGGTCCTGGTCTAAAAAGAAAAATACGTATTGGTTTTACCCCTTTTTTTGTCTGAAAAAAATGTATTATGAAAAAGATTTTGATCCTATTGATATTGGTTTCGTTAAAGATAGTTGCCTATGCGCAAACACCGGTCGATACCCTCACTGCCCTGCAGCGTACCTTGCCTTACAATGATGATTTACCGCAAACCTTTCCGGATTTTACCTATCACAAAGCCGATGCCGAGCCATTAACCCAATTGCGTTTAAAATACCGTCTTGATTCTATTGCCGGTAAAGGTAGTGATGTAGATCGGGTAATCCGACTGCTGGCCTGGTTCCACAAACTTGTTCCGCATGAGGATGTAAGGAATTTAAAAGTATTGAATGCCGATAATATTATCGAAACTTACCAAACCAAACATTATGCGCAGGGTTGCTATGGACTGGCAATTTCTATGAACGAGATATTGTTGAGCATGGGTTATGCCTCGCGTGTGGTAATTTGTTTCTCCAATAGCTATCCTCAGCCGCAGGGCGGACACGTAATCAATACGGTTTATATGCCATCGCTACAAAAATGGATTTATGTAGATCCGCAGGATAATGTTTACCTGAAAGATGAAAAGGGAAACCTGCTCAGCATTGCCGAAGTACGCGAACGTTTGGTTAAGCACCAACCGATTATAATGAACCCAACGGCAAATTACCATGATATCCCAACCAAAAAAGAGGAATATCTCGATCAGTTTATGGGCACCCATCTGTACCGCATGATATGCCCTTTAAACAGCGAATATAACTCGCAAACGCGCGATGGCCGTAAATTGGAATATGTGGAGTTACTTCCCTATAAAAGCGTAGAGCCGCCATTTACATTTATCGAAACCCAGCAAACGGGTAAAGATAGTGTGGTTTGTTACCATACGGCCAATGCTAATTTGTTTTGGAAAAAGCCTTGAGGATGAGGTATTAATTAAGTTTTTCGATTTGTCTTGCGTACAACCTCAAAAAAACATCGTCATTTCGAGGAATAATTTATTGTATAAAAATCAATATAATTAACAGAGTCGTTTAAGAAGACCATTACCTAGGTTACCGTCATCTCGAGCGGAGTGCAACGTAGTCGAGAGATCTATCAAAGCAGATCTCTCTCCCGAATATTCGGGACGCTTCAGTCGAGATGACGTTTTCTTTTGGAAATTATCATCCCGGGCCGATGACTAGCAAAAAAGCCTGGTGCCACTTTACAATTCCTTAATCATTTCATATCATGGCCGAAATGTGTGGATAGCTAATTTTGCGTTCCATACAAACATTCATGAAACGTAGAGATTTCGTCCGTAATACCACCCTCACCGCTTTAGGTGCAACTTTGATCCAACCTATAGCCGCAATTGCCGAAAGCCAGGTAACCCATTTAACAAGCGATGATGTTGCTGCTGGGGCAGACCAGGCAGATGGCTACCAGATGCACTTTATGGCCATTGGCGATTGGGGACGGAACGGCGAATACGATCAGGATAAAGTGGCTACACAGATGGGCGTATGGGCTAAGGAGCATCCGAATAATTTTGTGATTTCGGCAGGAGACAACTTTTATCCAAAAGGTGTAGTGAGCGAAAATGATCCCCTTTGGCATTATTCTTTCGAAAATGTATATACTGCCCATTCTTTGCAATGCGATTGGTACCCGGTTCTGGGCAATCACGATCATTTATCCGACCCCGAGGCTCAGGTGCGTTACAGCAAGGTAAGCCGCCGGTGGAATATGCCCGCCACTTATTATGCTAAGGAAATGGTCCTGAAAAAAGGCATGGGTAAGGTACTTTTTTTAATGATCGATACCGACCCAATGTTGTTCGAAGAAAAGAAAGATTATGTAGCAAAACAGTTAAACTGGATTAACGATACCCTTAAAAATGCTTCGGCTGATGTAAAATGGAAAATAATAGTAGGGCACCATCCTTATTATACCGTTGGACCGCGCATTAAAAACTACGATACTTTAACGCTCAGGAAAACCATGGCTGATATTTTTGAGGAGCATAAGGTAGATGTTTATTTATCGGGACACGATCATTCGCTACAGCACATTAAACCACAGGGGTTTACCCATCAGTTTATTACCGGTGCAGGATCTGAGTTAACCTCGGTTACTTCTGGTGTAGAATACAGTAAATTCGAAGCTTCAACACATGGTTTTATGTACTTTTCTGTGGCCCATAACAAATTAAACGTGAAAGCGATAAATGAAGATGGGAAAGTACTGTACGAAACCGAACTCACCAAATAACGGGCGGTTCTGAAATAGGTGAAGTGTTTTTTAGCCTGATTTCTTAACGAAACATCAATTACAGGCGGTGGATGATAAACATCAAAAAAGCAATGTCCTTAAAAGCATGCCTGAGGTGTTTCAGGGCAACGGTTAGCTGATTTTCTACTGATTTTTGGCTGATCCCCAAACGTTCTGCGATCTCTTTATTCGAAAAATGTTCTATTCTGCTCAGGCGGAATATCTGGTGGCAGCGGCCCGGTAACTCGTTAAGCGAGCGATTGAGTTTTTGCTGAAGTTCGCTGTCCTGGATTTTTAAATCCCCCAGGTTAACAGCTGTCGAAAAACTGTCTTCACTTACATCTGCCTTATAAACGATTGAAAGTTTACCCGGCCTCAAACTTTTATATATCTGGTATTTAATCGAAATAAACAGGAAATTCTGCAGCGAATTTATTTCCAGTTCTTTGCGTCTGCTCCATAAACTCACAAAAACATTGTGTACGATTTCTAAACTGGCATCCTCATCTTTTAACTGCTGCAGTGCTACTTTATAAAGTTTTAGCCAATACCGGTCGAAAAGCACATTAAATGCCTTCCCATCATTGTTTCTGACGGATAACCAGAGTTCGGAATCGCTTTGATGGGATGGATGCATATTTGGTCGGCTAAAACTATAAAAATATTTGAAAATAAAGGCCCAATAAAGATTTTTAAAAAAATGTTACAAAAGTATGGGTGTAGGCGGCTGGTTTTGGTACTTATATCATATAGACCAAATATTTTATCTGAATGATGAACAAAGAAGAGTTTGTAACGCTGTACGAAAAGTTTTTGGAAGGGAACTGTACAGCAGAAGAAATCGAAATGCTGCAATCGCATCATGACGAAGAAATCCGGTTTGCAGAAGCGCTTCCGGATCCTGCTGATACGAAAAGACTTTACCTTGTTTTAAAGGAAAAACTGAGAAACAGTATTCCCGATCAGGAGGTTTTTGCCAAAAAACGCAGTCTGCATTGGTTAAAAATTGCTGCAATCTTTCTGGTTATCCTATCTGCCGCAATATATGTTGTGTTCCTACAAAAAACTGCGGTTACAAAACCTGTAGATGTGGTTAAAACCAAAACTTCAAAAATCATTCCTGGTGGTAATAAAGCCTATTTAACAACGGCCGATGGTAATGTAATCACGCTTGACGGTTTAAAAAACGGCCGTCTTTCTGCGCAGAATGGCATAGATATCAATAAAGTGAAAGATGGCCTGCTACAATACAGTAAAATAGCTGATTTAGGTGCCAATAACAATGCTGTAGATTACCATACCATTACCATTCCGCGTGGCGGGCAGTATCAGCTGGTACTTTCTGATGGAACCAAAGTATGGCTAAATTCATCTTCAACACTGCGGTACCCTGTCAATTTTACCAAAAATGAGCGTATGGTACAGCTTACCGGCGAGGCCTATTTCGAGGTAGCAAAAGATAGAACAAAGCCATTCAGGGTAAATGTAAACGATCTTGATGTTAAGGTTTTGGGTACGCATTTTAATATCATGGCCTATAAAGATGAAAATGCCATTAAAACGACCTTATTAGAAGGTTCTGTTCAGTTAACTGCACACAATAAAAAGGTAATGTTAAAACCCGGCGAACAGGGCAAATTGGGTTATGGATCGGAGACAATTGATGTTACCCAAGTTGATGCCGAAGAAGCTGTAGCCTGGAAAGAGGGTTATTTTGTTTTCGATAACGAAGATATCCATACCATTATGAAACGCATTTCGAGGTGGTACGATGTGGAGGTCGTATTTCCGCCAAACTTTAAAAGGGCCAATTTTGGAGGTACTGTTTCGCGCTTTAAAGATGTAGCGCAGGTATTAAAATCACTTGAATTAACCGGTTCTGTCCACTTTGAAATCAAGGAAAGGAGGATCATCGTGAAACCATAAAAATACGGGTTATCATGTTGTCCTTAAAAATAAAACCGAATGCAGTGGAGTGCATCCGGTTTAAAGCCTTTCGGCATAAGGCAACATAATCAAGAGTTCGTACAATCAATTATTAATTTAACCTTAACCAAATGTATAAAAATATTGGTGCATTTGCATGCACACGGAATTTCCGGTCATTCTATAAATTATTGCTCATTATGAAATTGATAGTCATATTGTTGACTGCTTCATTTTTGCAGGTTAGTGCGTCTGGTTTCGCACAAAGTATCAATATTTCGGTAAAAGATGCCCCCTTGAAGAGCATTTTTAAGAAATTGAGAAAGCAAAGCAATTACAACTTTCTCTACGATAGCGATATGCTCGAGCGGGCCAAACCGGTTAGCCTTTCGCTCCAGAATGCCCGCGTAGAGGAAGTTTTGGCAAAGTGTTTCGAAAACCAGGTGCTTACCTATACCATCAATCAGAATACGGTAGTGGTGAAATTAAAGCCTGTTTCTGTAGTCCGCGAAGTGATTGTAAAAGGAAAGGTAAACGATCAGGCCGGTGTTGGTTTGCCGGGTGTTACCATTAAAGTAAAGGGAACCAATAGCGGGGCGGTAAGCAATCCCGACGGTTCGTTCTCCTTAAAGGTAAGCGATCCAAATTCGGTATTGATTTTTAGCTATCTCGGATTTGCCAGTCAGGAAGTAGAACTGAACGGACGTTCAGAGCTTACTATTGTAATGCTCACCAAACCATCTGCACTTGATGAAGTGGTGGTTATCGGCTATGGAACACAGCGTAAAGGCGACATTACCGGAGCCATATCTTCGGTATCAGCCGATAAATTAAAAGATCAGTCGGTGGTTAACCTTCAGGGTGCCTTACAGGGAAAAACCGCAGGCGTTCAGATTACCCAAAATTCAGGCGCTCCGGGTTCGGTTGCCCAGGTACGTATACGCGGTTTAACTTCGATCAATAATTCGGATCCTTTATATGTGGTAGATGGAATTCCGCTTACTTCGAACGATATCAATATTATCGATCCTGCAAACATCGAATCCATCGATATTTTAAAAGATGCCTCTGCACAGGCCATTTACGGTTCGAGGGGTGCAAACGGGGTAATTTTGGTGAAAACGAAAAAAGGCAGCGATGGCGAAGCGGTAATTACTTTAAGTACTTATCAGGGCGCAACAGAGGTGCGTAAAACCCTTGATATGGTAAGTGCTGCTGATTATGTGATGCTCAATAACGAAGCTTATACCAATGCCGGCCGTACATCACCTTTTGCGGGACCGCCTTCGAGTTATACTTCAACCACCGATTGGCAGAAAGAACTGTTCCGTACCGCCCGTATGCAAAATTATAATGTATCGATCAGCGGCGGCAGTAAAACCTCTACCTATCGTGTAAGTGGTGGTTATTTAGATCAGGATGGAACCATTATAGGTTCTGATTACAAGAGGGTTAATTTATCTAATAACCTCACTTTTACGCCTAAAAAAGGGCTCGAATTTGGAGAGAGCCTGGCTTTTAATAAATCGAGATCGCATAATGTGGCAACCGATTTTGGAGGGAATATCATCAATGATGCACTTGCACTCGATCCTACAATACCTGTGAAAGATCAGAACGGCAATTTTACCGCAACCAAATATTCGGATATCATTAATCCCCTGGCCAGGATCCATTACATATCCGATAATAATCCTTACAACCAGTGGGGCTTATTGGGCAATGTTTATGCTCAATATAAGCCTGTAAAAGGTTTAACATTGAAATCATCATACAGTGTAGATCTGAAATTCAGCGATAACAAAAGGTTTACCCCGAGTTTTAATGTGGCGCCAAACTTTAATAATCCCAACCCGAGCGTTTACCAGCAGAAAGACCAGGCTACAAACTGGACATGGGACAACACGATAGCTTATGAGTTTAGCGTAAATAACGATCATCATTTTGATGTGCTTGCGGGTATTTCGGCACAGCAGTTTACCTATAATTACCTCAACGGATCAAACCAGGGCCAACCAGGCAACGATCCTTATCTGCAATACCTTGATGGCGGGATCAGCAACCAGGTAGTTGGTGGCAACCAACAGCGTTGGGATCTGCTTTCTTATTTAAGCCGTTTAAATTACAATTACAAAGGAAAATATTTCTTAACCGCTACTTTCCGCCGCGATGGTTCTTCGAAATTCGGGGCCAACAACAAATATGGTAATTTCCCATCCGGTTCGGTAGGCTGGCTTTTAACCAACGAATCCTTTTTTCCGAAAAACAATGTGCTGGCTTACCTGAAAATTAGGGGAGGATGGGGCGTTGTAGGAAATCAGGCGCCTGTTGGCTACTACGATTATTCGGCCAGGATAAATACCGGTTATTATGCATTTGGGGTACCGGCTACTTCGCAACCTACTGCAGGTCCCGGAAGTTTGGAAAATCCTGATCTGAAGTGGGAGCAGGTGAAACAATGGAATGCCGGTTTCGATTACCGTTTATTTGGCGATCATGTGAGCGGTTCGTTCGATTTTTATAATAAAACAACCAGGGATATGCTGTTAAACCTGAACATATTATCTGTTTCGGGTTTTACCCAAAGCCCTCTGCGTAATGCAGGTGCAATGCAGAATTCGGGTGTCGAATTTTCGATGGATTATACCGGTAAGGTTAATGATGATTTTAACCTCGACGCCGGTTTCCACTTCGCAACGATTAAAAACAGGGTACTCGAATTGAACCAAACCGGTATAAAACTATATAGTGGTAATATTAAACCTGGTCAAACAGAGCTTACACAGGTAGGTCAGTCGGTGGCTTCTTTTTATGGTTATGTGGCCGATGGCATTTTCCAGACCCAACAAGAAGTGAATAGCCATGCGACGCAGCAGAGCGGCACCGCCCCTGGCGATATCCGTTTCAGAGACCTGAACGGCGACGGCGTGATCGACCAGAACGACCAGACTTTTCTCGGTTCTCCGATACCTAAATTAACCTATGGCTTTAATGTTGGCGCAACTTATAAAGGTTTTGATTTTAAAGCCTTTTTCTCTGGCGTTTATGGCAATAAAATAAATGCCGCCTATAAATATTATACCGATGGTTTCTTTATTTCCAACTACAATATGGAAACAGAAGCATTGGGCCGGTGGACCGGTCCGGGTACCAGTAATACCCTGCCGCGCCTGATTGCGAGCGATCCGAACAATAACTCAAGGGTATCGAGTTTTTACCTGCAGAGCG
>NZ_DJDT01000178.1 GCF_002432345.1 Pedobacter sp. UBA5917 | reverse complement strand
TCGGCTACGCTCAGGAGGTTAACTGGTTAATTGCCCCTTCAAAACGCCAGGCGCCATACGTTAATTTTTGAGGCGATCACTCCAGTTTGGTCATTGCGATCTGATTATTGATCATTTAAAACGCTCAGCGCCTATCACTAACCGATTAATCGTTTTACTAATATTAGAAATTTTTACTTGAATCTGGGAATTTAATTTTCGATGATAAATCTGTCTGCATCTTTTAAAAACGGAAACTGCCTTCTGATTTTAACGAGTTCTTCGTAATTGATGCTAAAAGTATATAAATCTTCGTCCTCGGGCTTGTAGTATACGGTATTTCCGTAAGGATCTAAACACATGGATAATCCGCTGTGGTAAATCTGATTGCCATCGTGCCCAACTCGGTTTACCGCTATTACGTAACTTTGGTTTTCGATTGCCCTTGCAGGGATCAACGCCTTCCAATGTGCCGAGCGCCTGTCGGGCCAGTTTGCAACCAATAGCAATATATCATATTCCTGATCTACATTACGCAACCAAACGGGAAAGCGGAGATCGTAACAGATGGCCAGTCTGATTTTCCAGCCTTTAAGTTCAACGATCAGTTTTTCTTTGCCCGGACTAAAGTGGTTGTCTTCATCGCCCATTCCAAACAGATGCCGTTTATCATAATGCTGGTGTTTTCCATCGGGTTCCATCCAGATTAAACGGTTAAAATATTGGTTGTTTTCCTTTATAATCAAACTTCCGGTAACGACGCAGTTGTACTGATGCGCCATTTTTTGCATCCATTGCATTGTTTTTCCACCCATTTCTTCAGCCAGCGCTTCAGAATTCATACTAAAACCTGTATTGAACATTTCGGGCAAAATGATGATGTCGGTTTTTTCCCGGACACCCATAGATAGCCTTAATGCCAGATTTAACAGGTTTTTTTCAATGTTTTCCCAAAAAAGATAGGCCTGAAAGACAGTTACTTTCAGATTTTCTATTTGAGTATAAACGGGTGCTTCCATTTTTTATAGTTTTTAAACTCGTTAAACGTTTTTTAATTTCTCAGCAGCCTTTTCAAGCGTAGCATCTTCTTTTGCAAAGCAGAAGCGGATAATTTTATGGTCGGTTGCTTTCTGATAAAAAGCAGACACCGGAATGGTAGCCACTCCGAATTCTTTGATCAGGCGCATACTAAAATCAGTATCTTTTTCATCACTGATATTACTGTAGCTTGCACACTGAAAATAAGAACCATTGCAGGGCAAAAGCGTAAAACGGCTTTCGGCTAAAAGACTTCTGAAATAATCTCTTTTCTTTTGAAAGAAACTGGAAAGTCCGGTGTAATTTTTAGGTTGTTTAAGGTATTCGGCAATGGCCTGCTGCATGGGACTATTAACGCTGAAAACGTTAAATTGGTGTACTTTCCTGAATTCTTTGGTAAGTTTTTCTGGAGCCAGACAGTAACCCAGTTTCCATCCGGTAGCATGTAAAAGTTTACCGAACGAGGCTACAATAAAGCTCCGCTGTTTTAATTCGGGGTAAAGCATTACACTTTGGTGTTTTTGTTCATCGTAAATCAGATGTTCGTAAACCTCATCGCTTAAGATTAGAATATCGGTACCGGTTACCAGTTTAATCAAAGATTCCATATCTGCTGATGACAAAATACTTCCGGTAGGGTTCTGCGGTGTATTTAAAATAATCATCCTGGTTTTGGAAGTAAACAGCTTCTTGACCATATCCCAATCTATACCGTAGTCAGGCGGGGCCAGTTCGTAGGTTTTAACCAAACCTCCCAAAAGTTTGATGGTTGGCGCGTAACTATCGTAGGCAGGTTCGAAAATAATGACTTCGTCACCTGCGTTGATAATAGCAGCTAATGCAGTGAAGATAGCCTGTGTGCCTCCAGCGGTAACCGTAATTTCTGTTTCAGGGTTGTATTTTATGTTGTAGAGTTTCTGTACTTTTTCCGAAATCGTTTCTTTTAAAAAAGTAGCGCCGGGCATTGGTGCATATTGGTTAAAACCATCCTTCATGGCTTTATTTACCAATTTAACCAAATCAGGGTCGCAGGCATAATCAGGAAAACCTTGTGATAGATTAATGGCATTGTGTTCTGCCGCAAGTTTACTCATCACCGAAAAAATGGTGGTGCCTACACCAGGAAGTTTAGATTGTATATTCAGCATCGTATAAGCGAAAATAGGAAAAAAAAGCTTAAAGCCTAAACAGGATTGCTAAAAACTAAAATGGAATATGGCAATGAAGTATGATTTTTCAGTCAATTATTATTAAACCCTTCCCCTTGAGTTATGTCTATAAATCAAATGCGCAATAAATCTATCAGTACCGAAATTTGTATTATTTCAAATATAATTTCAGCTTATTTAAAATTATTCCAGATAAACCATTTTCTTTGCATTAAAATCTCAAAAATTCCTAAATGAAATTTAAACACCTAACCGCCATCTTTTTATTGGTCATCACTGCTTCAGCATTTGTGAGCCCCAAAAAAGCTTTAAGAACATTTGTTTCCAATTATGAGAATGTACTGGGTACTTCTTTAGAATTGAAATTTAAAACAACAAATCAGGCAGATGCAGATTTGGCTGAACAGCATGCATTGAATGAAATAGACAGGCTGGATAATATTTTAAGTGCTTACAAAAATTCGAGCGAGTTTAGCAGATGGATGAGAAATGGGAAACAGCCAACCAAAGTTTCTCCAGAGTTATTCGAGGTGTTAGCGCTGTTTGATAGCTATAAAAAAACAACAAATGGTGCCCTTGATGCCTCAGCAGCATTGATTGGTAATGTTTGGAAGAAAGCTACGGCCGAAAACCGTTTACCATCAGCAAATGAATTGGAAAGTGCAGTTACATTGGTTAAACAAAAACATTATCTGTTAGATGAAAAAAATCAAACTGTTACCCGTTTGGATGACGTGCCTTTGGCCTTAAATTCTTTCGCCAAAAGCTACATTATTAACAAAGCTGCAGAAAAAGCCATTCAAACTACAGGAATCGAAAATGTAATGGTAAATATTGGCGGTGATATGGTAATCAGGGGAAGCCAATCAGAAAACATCGCAATAGCGAACCCTAAAGCCGATGCCGAAAATGCTGATGCGCTAACCAACATCAAGGTTTCTAATATGGCCGTAGCTACCAGTGGAAACTATCGCAGGGGATTTAGTGTAAATGGTAAATGGTATTCGCACATTGTTGATCCACGTACGGGAAAGCCAGCCTCAGAGATTATCAGCGCAACGGTAATTGCACCAGATGCGAGCGAAGCAGGCGCTTTAGCTACCTCTTTTAATGTTTTATCTGTTTCGGAAATTGAGCGAACAGTTGCAAACAGAACAGATGTGGCTTATTTATTGGTTACTAAAGACGGTAAAGAAATTAAAAATAAAGCCTGGGATACCTATGAGTTACCTTCAGCTAAAACAGTATCTGCTTTAAATAAAACCAGCTATGCAGATAAACTTTGGAATACGAAATATGAGCTGATTGTAAACTTGGAGATTGCCAATATCGAATCAACCGATGGAAAACGTGTCCGCCGTCCGTTTGTTGCCGTTTGGGTTGAGGATGCCGCTAAAACACCGGTACGTAACCTGGCTATATGGTATAATAAACCCCGTTGGTTACCTGATCTAAAATCATGGAGCCGCTCAAATGGTGATGAATTTAAAAAAGGAGCAGAAGGAAAATTAAGTTCAACCAGTTCTGCTACCCGTGGCCCTGGAAAATACAGTTTATCATGGGATGGAAAAGATGATAGTGGAAACCTGGTAAAAGCAGGAACTTATACCGTTTATATCGAAGTAGCCCGCGAACACGGAACCTATCAGGTAATTTCGAAAGAAATGAAATTTACAGGTTCGGCACAAAAAGTAGAATTAACCCCAAATACAGAATTAGCTTCAGCATCCCTTGACTACAGAAAAATCCCAAAAAAATAATATCGTTGCTGCACCAAGTGGCCTTGGAAAAAAGCCTGTAAAAAAGGATAGCGGAAAAGGCAAAGGGAAGAAGCGTTTAGCTGGTTTATCGCGCTGGCTGCATATTTACCTGTCGATGGTGAGTTTTACCATCCTGTTGTTTTTTGCTGTATCGGGCTTAACTTTAAACCATGCCGATTGGTTTACATCGGGCAAGGAAGTGGTGGTAAAAGATTCAGGTGCGGTAAACTTAAAATGGGTAAACCAGCCTGATACAAATAAAATCAATAAACTACAGTTGGTCGAGTTTTTCAGGAGCAAACATGAAGTAAAAGGAGCTTTGAGTGATTTTAGGATCGATGACCGCGAAATCAGTTTAACCTTTAACGGCCCTGGTTACCTTGCCGATTCTTTTATTGACCGTGAAACAGGTAAATACGAATTAACTACTACAAGGTTTGGTGCCGTGGCCGTTATGAACGATCTGCATAAAGGCAGGGATTCGGGCAAGGCCTGGTCGTGGATAATCGATATTTCAGCAGTGCTGATGACATTGGTCTCCATCTCCGGCATCATCCTGATCTGCTTTATCAAAAAGAAACGCTTAAGTGGTTTTATTATTGCTGCCGTTGGAACGATTATCTGTTATATTATTTACAAGCTATTCGTACCGTAAAACTCAAAACTAAGACATGAAGAAGCAAACCCGTTTTACTTCTTTGTGTCTTAGTGCCTTTGTGGTCGAACAAAATAACGCACCAAAACACAGAGAAATATTATCTTTTATTTAATGTGCTGCAACAGCTGAATCGCCAGAGGCTTCTACTTCCGATGTGATAAATCTCCTGCCAATAAATAAACAGCATAACGCTATAAATGCAGCTGCCGTCATAACCAAAGGCATAGGCACTACAGAATGTTCACTAAACAAACTTACCATTACCGAAGCCAGTGCACCTAAGCCCATCTGTAAGGCACCCATTAAAGCAGAAGCGCTACCTGCATTTTTGGTAAATGGCGCAAGTGATAATGCTGCAGCATTGGGGTTGATCAATCCTAAACAGGCCAAAAACAGGGCAATAAAACCAATGGTAGAGTATAAACCCAGCCAGTTGTTTAAAGCGAAAACCAGAAATATCAAACTGAAAATACATTGCGCAATTAACGCCCAGGTTACTATTTTTTTGCTCGTAAACCATTTTAAAATCACGCTGTTTACCTGGCTAGATCCTATAAACGACACTGATAATAGTGCGAAAATCCAGCCATAACCTGTTTTACTTACTTCATAAATCTTCATAAATACCTGTGGAGATGAAGATACATAAGCGAACAAACCCGAAAAAGTAATCGAACTGATTAATGCGTAAGTATAAAACTGGGGTTCTTTTAAAACGGTAAAGAAACTGGTTAAAATCGGTTTGGGTTTTAATGAATAATTCGGATCGGGTTTATAACTTTCAGGTAACTTGAAAATAGATGCCAGTAACATTAAAACAGCCATTAAACCTAAAAATACAAACACATATTTCCAACCAAGGGCCGAAATCAGGTAGCCACCTGCAGTAGGGGCAAGCATAGGCGAAACTGCGATAACCAGCATTAGCGAAGCAAATACCTTCGGACTTTCTTCCACTGAAAATAGATCCCTAACCATTGCTACCGAAGCAACTGCTGTGGCGCAGCTTCCTATGGCCTGTACAAAACGCAGCACAATTAACTGGTTTACATCGGTTACGGCCAAACAGCAAACCGAAGCTAAAATATAAAGGGCCAAACCAAAATATAATGGCTTTTTCCGCCCAAATTTATCTAAAAGTGGTCCATACAATAACTGGCCTGCCGAAATTCCGATAAAAAAGCTCGATAAAGAAAGTGCTACGGTTGATTCGGTGCTCTTTAAATCTTTTGCAATATCAACAAAACCAGGCAGGTACATATCGATGGAAAATGGACCGAGCGCTGCCAGCGAACCTAAAATAAGTATTAAGAAAAAGTGTTGTTTTTTAGCCATGAAATTACCGGAATTTGATGGCGCAAAGATTGGGAGATTTAAGTTGCCAACCTATTTTTAACGTCGAACGATTGTAAAAATCACCAATTTAATTCAAACTAATTTTACAGTAACAGATATGCGTAATCTTTGTGTTATCTCTGCTAAAAATAAGATCATCCCTGTACCAAAATCTGTGATTTATTTTTAGATTTATAGCCTATGACTTTTAAAACTAAAGAAAGCCGTTTACTGCTCGTTCTGGGTAGCTTTTTTGTGGCCAATGCCATATTATCAGAATTTATCGGGGTTAAATTATTCAGTGTTGAAGAAACATTGGGAATTAAAAAGTTCGATATCAACCTGCTCGGGGTCCCTAATCTTTCATTTGTAATGTCGGCGGGTGTATTAACGTGGCCAATTATTTTTATTATGACGGATATTATTAATGAATATTTCGGTGTAAAACAGGTGCGTTTCCTGTCAATTCTTACCTCAATACTTATTGCATTTGCTTTTTTGGTGGTTTGGGGATCAATGCATTTAAGTGCTGCCGATTTTTGGGTGCATCAGAATATCAATGGGGAAGATCTTAATATGAACAATGCATTTGCCGGGATTTTTGGACAGGGAATGTGGATTATTGTAGGTTCTATCACTGCATTTATTATTGGACAGCTTGCCGATGTTTTAATTTTTCATCGCATTAAAAAGATTACAGGTGAACGGGCTTTATGGCTACGCGCCACCGGTTCGACACTGGTTTCGCAACTGATTGATAGTTTTGTGGTCATTTTTATTGCTTTTTATTTAAATCCGCAGTACCATTACAGCTGGCAAATGGTTGCAGCTATAGGTTTGGTTAACTATACCTATAAATTTATTGTAGCCATTTTAATGACACCTATTTTATATGTGGTGCATGCCATTATTGATGGCTATCTAGGAAAAGACCTTGCCCATAAATTGATAAAAATGGCCGGTAGAGGATAATTTAAACCAAATATACACCGTTATGAGAAACATTTTAATGCTCTTTACTGCGCTTTCGTTGGCAGCCTGTTCAAATAAAGATGAAAGTAAAAAAGACCTTGATATCCAAGGTACCTGGCAATTGATTTCTGCCACAACCATTGATAAAGGAACAAGCCAAACCACAGATTACTCTGGGAAATTGAAAATGATCAAGATGTTTAATAATACCCATTTTGCATTTTTGAAACATAGCCTTGATCCGAAAGATACCACAAGCTTTGATGCAGGAGGCGGAACATTTATTCTAAAAGGAGAGGAGTATACCGAGCACCTTGAATATTATAAAAACAAGAGCTGGGAAGGTAAAACCTTTAATTTTAAACTGGCCATTCATCAGGATACATTAATTCAGAAAGGAATTGAAAAGGTTGAATCCGCCGGGGTTGACCGGGTGATTATTGAAAAATACATCAAGGTAAAACCTTAATTTTTAAAATTCCGTTATCATATTGATTTGTTTTAAAATAAATCATGGTGTTGTTTGTTTTTGAAACATTTCTTATGTTTGTGCTATGGGAAATGAATTATCAAAAAAGGAAATTGGTGAGCGCATTATAAATTTGCGTTCAAAAAAGGGCTTCTCTCAGGATGATCTTGCAAAAAGTATTGGTATTTCCCGTCCATCACTAACCCAAATTGAGCTTGGCAACAGGGGCATTAGTTTTAACGAAATGCAAAAGCTCTCGGTTATTTTGGGCTTTTCTCTGGATGATTTTGTTTCAAGCGATTTTTACAATAAACAACATGCTAAACTGCCGGAGGAGCAGGATGAGGCTATAGTTGAAGAGCGTATTTCTGTACCAACTCTAAACGTAAATAAGTTCAAAAATATTTTGCTTTACATTTTAGAGCGTTGCTCAGGCAAACCAAATGTTGGCGAAACCGTACTGTATAAACTGCTTTATTTTTCTGATTTTAATTATTACGAGTTATACGAAGAACATTTAACCGGTGCCAATTATAAAAAACTGCCTTATGGCCCTGTTCCCCAAAAACTAGATGCAATCATTGATCAAATGATTGAACTGAAACAAATTGAAAAAATCAAAACCGATTATAGGGGCTTTCCCCAAAAACGATTTGTACCCTTAGAAAAAGCCAATTTAACCAAGCTTAAAGCCAGCGAAAAGGATGTAATCGATAAAGTAATCGATCAAATGAGCGATTGGTCTGCCAATGCGATAAGTGATTATTCCCATAAGGATCTACCATGGGAAGTAACGGAGATTGGTAACGATATCAGTTATGAATTGGCATTTTACAGGGAAATACCTTATTCGGTAAGGGTTTATGATGAAGAAGAAAACTAGTCTATGCTCTTTGATTCATTGATAGAGTTTAATAGGGATTTGAAATTTTTATTAAAAAAATATAGAACATTAAATGATGACCTCGAAATAGTAAAAGGGATTCTGAATACGCGCCCCAACCAACAGCCACCGTTTAGTTTTAATATTGATAATTTGGGTTTAAACACCTGTGTTATTAAGATTAAAAAGATGGCCTGTAAATCATTAAAAGGGAAAGGTGTAAATACAGGTCTGAGATTGATTTACGCTTATTTTGCTGAAGAAAAGAAAATCATATTCATTGAGCTTTATCATAAAAACGATAAAGCTAACGAAGATCGCGACAGGATTTTAGCGCATTTTAAATAAAACGCAAAAGGTCGGACTCGCTCCGACCTTTGTACTTAACAACAAAACAAATAAAAAAATTAACCTTAAAAATTAAAATTATAGGGTTGCCAATTCTTCGGCAAAAACATTTTCTGTTAACTGATCCTGTTTGTAAATCTGTCGGCCGGTATAGGCTACAAAAACGGATTTATCCAGAAGCAGATCGCGGTTTTTAATCAAACTTTCCAGTTTAACCGTTCCAACCACATACTTATAGCTATTTGCGGCATAACGCTCGCTGATGTTATCAAACTCCAGTAAAGTGATCAGGTCTTCATCGGCATAACGTAAATAGATTTCCAATAAAATTTCGTCTGTATGTTTTACGCCATTTTCCGAATGGTATTTTTTATACTCGTAACGGTAATCGTAACGTAAAGCAGCAATATCCGAAAGTACAGCCGCACCGGTAGGATGGCCACCGGCACCTTTACCATAGAAAAACTGTTTGTCGGCAAAAGCCGCTTGAACAGCCACGGCATTATATTCGTTTTCTACGTTGTAGAGAAAATCGTCTTTGGTTACCAGTTTAGGTAATACATAAGTAACGATATCTTTTGTGTTTACTTTGCGCGCCGTCGGAACCAATTTGATTTTGAAATTTTTCTCGCGAGCATATTTAATATCATGCGACGAAAGGTTCTGGATACCGATATTTAAAATCGTATCAGGGTTTACAAACAATCCATAAGCATGCGCTGTGGCAATTGCCAGCTTATATTTTGGATCATAACCGCCCACGTCCAAAATCGGATCAGTTTCTGCAAAACCTAAATCCTGCGCTTCTTTCAATGCCGAATCGTAATCCTGGTTTTCGTTGAATATCTTTGAAAGGATGTAATTAGATGATCCGTTAAAAATGCCACTTAAAGCGTGGAAAAGTTCATTGTCGTAGTATTCTTCCAGGTTACGGATAATCGGGATACTGCCACAAACCGCTCCTTCGTACAATAGGGAAGTACCATGTTCCTGCTGCAGATCTACCAATTCTTTTAAGTGAGTGGCGATCATTTTTTTATTGGCAGAAACCACATTTTTACCGTTTTTTAATGCAGTGGTTACAATTTCGTAGGCTGCATCGGCATCATTGATCAGTTCTACAATCGTATTGATTTCTGTATTGTTCAGTATTTCATTACGATCGGTGGTAAACAGATCTTTATTTAGGGTTCGCTTTTTTCTAGGATCTTTTATCGCAATTTTAATGATCTCCAGGTTGAGGTTCTGGCTCTGGATAATGTCCAATAAACCCTGTCCTACAACGCCGAAACCAAATAAACCGATTTTTAAATTCTTACTCATTATGTTAAACTTGATTACACAGATTAGCGGATTGCACCGATTAACTGTGGTTATATTATATTTTGTTTTTGTTAAATTGATTACGCAGATTAGTGGATTACAACAATTTGGTTGTTTCCATTAACCTTCCGCCTTTTACCTTTATGCCCTAAACCTTTCTTCTATCTAGGCCGTTTGCTGCAACTTGATAATCTTCTTGTTACGGCTTTCTTTGATAAAATTTCCGATGATATTGGTTAATGCGTCTGTTTCGATCAGGAAACCGTCATGGCCATAATCAGAATGTAGCGGGGTAAACTCCGCTCCGGTGATATGATCTGCCAAATATTGCTGCTCAGATAACGGAAACAATACATCATTTTCAATTCCGATTACCAGGGTGTTTGCTGTGATCAATTTTAAGGCATCGGCAATACTTTTGCGGTTACGGCCAACGTTGTGGCTATCCATTGCTTTTGTTAAATAATAATAGCTATAGGCATTAAAACGGTTGATCAGTTTTTCCCCCTGATAATTCTGATACGAAGACGACCTGAAATGATCGGTTTTATCGTTTATACTTTCTACCTGTGTGCTGCCATATGCACTGTAAGTTCTATAACTTAAAAGCGCAATGCTACGGGCTGTTTTTAAACCTTTGCTGCCACCATTTGGCTGGTTGGCGTAGAAAGTCCTGTCGGTAGCAATGGCCAAACGCTGACTTTCGTTAAAGGCAATCCCCCATGGAGAATGTGCTGCATTTGTGGCAATTAAAATCAGGTTTTCTATTTTATTGGGTTCAGAAATGCTCCATTCAACTGCCTGTTGTCCACCTAAAGAGCCACCGATCAATAATTTAATATAATCAATGCCAAGGTGTGCAGCCAGTAACTGATGGGCCGAAACCATATCTCGGATGGTAAACTGCGGAAATGAAAGATAATAAGGCAAGCCATTAACCGGATTGATATTTAACGGACTGGTACTACCATAGTGCGAGCCCAAAACGTTTGCGCAAACGATGTAATGATCTTCCGGATTGAACAGGGCATTTTGCCCGAACAAACCTTCCCACCATTCAAAAACATCTGCATTTGCCGTAAGTGCATGGCAAACCCAGATTACATTATCCTTAGCCGCATTTAATTTGCCGTAAGTTTGATAAGCAATCTGCAGGTTGCGGATCTTTTTCCCGCTCTCTAATTTAAACTGTTTATTATAATTGTATACTGATGCTGTACTCATGTTTTGTTGTATTCGGAAAAATGAACGGGTTTAGGCTAATAAACTCTCTACTGGAACCGGCACGTTGACGGCTGCAAAAGCCTGTTCGAAATCGGCTTTAATATCGTCGATGTGCTCAATACCGACTGAAACCCGTAATGCGTTTGGTTTTACCCCAGCTGCTAACTGCTCGGCTTCGCTTAATTGCTGGTGTGTAGTTGCCGAAGGCTGGATAATTAATGTTTTGGCATCGCCCACATTTGCGAGGTGCGAAACCAGTTTTAAACTATCGATTACCTGTGTGGCATTTTCTTTACTTCCTTCCAATTCGAAAGATAGAACAGCGCCAAAACCGTTACTTAAATATTTTTTTGCCAGGTTGTTGTATTTGCTGCTCGCTAAGCCCGGGTATTGTACTTCTTTAACCAATGGATGATTTTCTAACCAGGTGGCCAGTTCTAAAGCATTATCAACATGGCGTTGTACACGTAGCGATAACGTTTCTAAACCCTGTAATAAAAGGAAAGAGTTGAAAGGCGACAGGGCAGGACCTAAATCCCGTAAACCCTCAACACGTGCGCGGATAATAAACTGGATGTTGCCGAAAGGTCCGCCGATGCCAAAAACATCACTGAAAACCAAACCGTGATAACCTTCTGATGGCTCAGAAAATTGAGGGAATTTTCCATTGCCCCAGTTGTAATTTCCGCCATCAATGATTACACCGCCGATACTTGTTCCATGTCCGCCAATCCACTTTGTGGCTGATTCTACCACAATATTAGCGCCATGCTCTAAAGGTTTAAACAGGTAACCGCCAGCGCCAAATGTATTATCAACTACTAAAGGAAGATCATATTTTTTTGCAATTGCGGCAATTTTCTCAAAATCGGGCACACTGAATGCAGGATTACCAATGGTTTCGAGATAAATGGCTTTGGTTTTATCGGTGATTTGATTTTCAAATTCTTCAGGTACATCCGGATTGGCAAAATCTACCTGTATGCCCAAACGTTTAAAAGCAACTTTAAACTGGTTGTAAGTTCCTCCGTAAATGTGCGAAGAAGAAACAATACTATCGCCAGCTTGCAAAATATTATTCAATGCAATAAACTGGGCCGCCTGACCAGATGCCACAGCCAAAGCAGCTACACCGCCCTCTAATGCTGCGATACGCTTTTCGAAAACATCATTGGTAGGATTCATAATCCTGGTGTAGATATTTCCGAACTCTTTTAGCGCAAATAAATTAGCGCCGTGCTCGGCGTTGTTAAATCCGTAAGAAGTAGTTTGATAAATTGGCACTGCCCTCGAACCTGTTGTTGGATCTATTTCCTGACCAGCGTGTAATTGTAATGTTTCAAATTTATATGATGTAGACATGATTTCTGTTTTATTTGTTAAACGATTGGATATTGCAGTTTAGGTTGATCCTAAAACCTAGCATGGCGTATCCCGATTTTTCGGGACCTTCCAGTTTGAAAAGAAACAAAAAAGGAAGATTTTTAGATTACTGTATGCAACAGCACATACAGGTAATCGCACGCATATCGCAACAAATAAAAGAAATAGAAGATTTTTCTACTGTTTTAAGGTTTACGTAGGGCTCGCTTAGCGATTGAAGATTTAATGTTTTCATCAGTTCTAATTTATATCTCCAAATAACACCGTGTTATCCGGTCAGGAATTGGCACCTTCTCTTTCTGAGGGTTGCCAGTGGGTCTTAGAGCCAGTCTCTCGCCACTTCTTTATAAATCAACCTGTTTAGATTGACTTTTATTTAGCTTTCCGCCAAATAATATTTCAAATGTCTGAAATTAATTTTAATCCACAAAATAAAATTTTGAATTTAAGTTAACTTATTGATAATGAATTCGCTAAATTTATAATTTATTAACCGTTTAAAACTTTTAACACAAAATTAATACTTAAAATGATAAGTTTGTTGCCTATCTAAATCTAATCATAATGAAAAACACAAAATCCCTGTGTTTAGGCTTGCTCTTTGTTTTGGCAGGTTTAAACAATGTAAATGCCCAGTTTGGAGGCTTAAAAGATAAATTATTAAAAGTTGGAACTGCCCAGGGGGCAAAGGCTTTAGGGGTAGACAAGTTTTTAAAACAACCTGCCGCTATTACAACCAGCTTTGAAGATGTGAATAGGGAAGGCGAAAAAATGCCCGACTTTATCAACTCACTGAAATTAAAAGCCCAGCCATTGTATCTATTGCCCAAAAATCCGGAACGTGGTTTTGTTTTATGTGAAGGACTATACGAAATGACCAATAAGAGTTATTGCTTAAAAGCCGGAACTTTTGCGCCATCAAAGGGAGATGGTTATATGTTTGCACCGGTTTTGGGTCCGAAAGAAGAAATTGTGGTTTCTATCATTAAAAGTGCCGAAAAACATCCTGATGTAGAGCAGCACGATATACAGGCCTTGCTTTGGACGATTATTGCCAGAACAAAATTTGCCGATTATAACGGTCAGGTTAAATTAACCGCTATAAAATTATTAACAACCAAACAGCTTACCCAATTGGAAGGTGGTGCATTGGGTGTTCTGCCATTTGATGTGATGGAAAAGGCTAAAGATCAGTTACCATCGGGTGTGAGGGCTGTTTTTGAAGCCGAAAATAATATCCGCCAATTGGTGGCTTCAGGTAATTATACTTATGCCGACCTGGAGAAATATGCTATTGTTGCCGGAATGGCGCCACCACGTAGCGATGTGCCCAGTGGTATCTGGACGAAACATCCTGATGGCTATTATGTACGTTATTTCCCTTCAGGATATTCGATTACCAAAGTTCAGGTAT
The DNA here is from genome assembly GCF_002432345.1 of Pedobacter sp. UBA5917. Taxonomy (GTDB): domain Bacteria; phylum Bacteroidota; class Bacteroidia; order Sphingobacteriales; family Sphingobacteriaceae; genus Pedobacter. The sequence continues at coordinate 19,676 of NZ_DJDT01000178.1, read as the reverse complement.
ATGTACCAAAAGAGCTATTGGCTAACGGGAATAAACTGGTTTATGATGCAGCTGGGGATATTGCCTGTCCGGCAAATACAGGCTCGCAACGTTTGGCGCAGACCAATGAGCCATTAGAAGCCAATTATTCGCTCAAACTGACAACTATTTGTAATCCGAAATAGATTTAATAAAAACCTATAAAGTCTTAGAGACCTTATAGGTTTTTTATTGTCCTCGTTTGTAACGAGGATTATTGAGATGTGCATTTTTAATGCACAAAGAGAGAAATTCATACAGCGATAGAATCGCTTTTCTCGTGCATCCTCATTAAAAACGAGGACGATGTTAAACTATATACTTAATTTATCCTAGCGCCTGCGCTAAATCGGCGATAATATCTTCAACATGTTCCAATCCAACCGAAATACGGAGCAGGTTTTTCGGTGTTGTACTATCTGGTCCCTCTACCGAATAACGGTGTTCAATCAGGCTTTCTACACCACCTAAACTGGTAGCCTGTGCAAACAGCTGTACTTTATTTACCACTTTATGTGCAGCAGCTGCATCGCCTTTTACTAAAAAGGACATCATTCCGCTAAAATCTTTCATTTGTTTTTTTGCAATTTCATGCTGTGGGTGACTTTCCAGTCCCGGATAAAAAACGGCCTCCACATTAGGGTGCTGGTTTAAATAATCGGCCACTTTTTTTCCGTTTTCGCAGTGTCCTTTCATACGGTAAGCTAATGTTTTAATGCTTCGGGTTAATAAAAAACAATCGAAAGGTGCAGGTACAGCACCACCGGTTTGTTGTATGTTTTTAATACGATCCCATAGTTCATCTTTTTTAGCAGTAACTAAAATTCCACCAAGAACATCACTATGTCCGCCTAAATATTTGGTGCTGCTATGCATTACAATATCAGCACCCAACAAGATTGGGTTTTGTAAAATAGGAGAGGCAAAAGTACTATCGCATACCAGAGGAATATTTTTAGCTTTAGCTATTTTGGCAATTTCTTCAATATCTGTCACTTTTAACAGTGGATTTGATGGCGTTTCGATCCAGATAAGCTGTGTATTTGGTTTAATACTGGCTTTGATCAGATTCAAATCAGTTTGATCGATAAAATCGAATTCCAAACTTTCATTAAAAATGGTGAGCAGCTGTTTTTTTATTCCCCAGTACATATCATCAGGAGCTATGATATGACTGCAGGGCTTTAATGCCTGGAACATGGCCAATCCACAGGTATTTCCAGAAGAAAAGGCCGCCGCATCTTCGCCATATTCTAATTTGGCTACAGTGTTTTCTAAAGCAGACCGGTTTGGATTGCTTACCCTGCTATACATGTGTCCGCCGGGGTAGCCACCATCCTCGCCACGAAAAAAAGTTGTGGATAGATTAATAGGCGGCGTAACATCACCTGTAGTGGTTTTTACAAGATTAGAGGCGTGAATAGCAAGGGTTTCGGGTTTCATCATTATTGAAGGTGGTATAAGTAATATCGAAATGCAATTTAATAATTTGGCGCTAATTTAAGGTTCGTAACGGTTTTGGCAAGATTTATGTAACAAGTTTGACGAAATTAAATTAAACAAAAATGAAAAGATTATTTATAGCTATCGCAATAGCATGTTCTACTTTAGTAATGTTACAAAGCTGCAATACCGCAAAAAGGGTAACTGCTGGTGTTACGGGTAGCAGAGGTACAGTTGTTCGCGACTGGGTAGTAAGTAATGTAGCTTTAGAAGGATTGCCTGATGGCGCAGTACAGGGCTTGTTTGGCGAAAAATCGTACAAATGTTTTCAGGGCAGTACCTGGCATTTAACCAATAGTGGTAATGGTTCGTATACTTTGCCTGCATCAAGCGCATGCGGTTCGGTAATGCAAACTATTTTCTGGTCGGCGGCACCTAAAGATCAGACTTTCCAGTTCAAAAAAATATTTGAAGGCGATAAAGCTAAAAACGTAGCAGAAGGTTACCGTTTGGTTCTAACAGACCTATCGAGCACACAGATGATCTTAAAATCACCGATCGAATTTGGAGGTAGAACTGCAAATATCGTGTTAACTTTTGTGCCTGCGGCAAGATAATTTAATTTACCTACGAAAAACATACATTGAAAGCACTTCTGAAAAGAGGTGCTTTTTTGTTGTAACTTTTTTCCAAAGCGTCGTCATTTCGAGCGGAGTGCAACGCAGTCGAGAACCCGAAGGCTCAGCGAAGCTAAATCTATCTCGAGATAGATTTCTCTCCCGAATATTCGGGACTATGCTTCAGTCGAAATGACGATTAAAAGGAAAAATCGCGGTTTGTTACAAGAAAATGATTTTGAAATCATCCCATTATTGTATTTTTGTTCAAAATAAATCAGGAATGAATACAACTGAGCAAGTTGAAAAAATATTAGCTGATACCAATTTATCAACTGAATTACAAAACATAGCACACAAAGTTCTTCACGGAGAGCGCATTACATTTGACGAGGGGGTATACCTTTACGAACATGCCGAATTAGGTTACCTCGGTGTCCTTGCAAATTTTATCCGTGAGCAAAAACATGGTGATAAAACTTATTTTAATCGCAATTTCCACTTAGAGCCAACCAATCTTTGTGTTTACGACTGTAAATTCTGTTCTTATTCGCGTTTATTAAAACAAAAAGAAGAGGGCTGGGCATTAACGATGGAACAGATGCTTGATATCGTTAAAAAATATGACGGTGAGCCTGTAACCGAAGTACATATTGTAGGCGGAGTGCTTCCACAATATGATGTAGCTTTTTATTCGGCACTATTTACTGCAATTAAACAGCACCGTCCCGATCTGCATGTAAAAGCATTAACACCTGTTGAATATCATTATATTTTTAAGAAAGCCAAAATCGATTACGCAACAGGTATGCGTTTGATGAAAGAAGCCGGACTGGAGTCGATACCGGGTGGGGGAGCTGAAATTTTTCACCCTGAAGTGAGAGAGCAGATCGCCAAGGATAAATGTACCGGGCAGCAATGGCTGGATATACACGAAGAATGGCATAAGTTGGGTATGAGAAGTAATGCTACAATGCTTTACGGACATATCGAAAAATACTGGCACCGTGTAGATCATATGGAGAAACTCCGTGAACTGCAGGACCGCACAGGTGGTTTCCAAACCTTTATCCCGTTAAAGTTCAGAAATCAGCACAACCAGATGAGCAATGTGCCCGAATCATCAGTAATTGAAGATTTAAGGAATTATGCCATTGCCCGTATCTATATGGATAATTTCGATCATATTAAGGCTTATTGGGCAATGATCAGTCGCGAAACAGCCCAGTTATCTTTAAATTACGGCGTAGATGATATCGACGGTACTTTGGATGATACTACTAAAATATACTCTATGGCCGGCGCAGAAGAGCAAACGCCTGCAATGAGTACCAAAGAACTGGTTAATCTGATTAAACAGGTTGGCAGAAAAGCAATAGAACGCGATACGCTATATAATGTGGTTACTGATTTCGAGCATGTGGTTTTCGAAGAAGAGAAAAAGCCCCAATATTATAAACTACCGGTAGTAAATTAGGATTGTTATGATGATAGGATTTTAGGATCGTATCGAAAAAACACATAACCTATTAAATATAAATCCTGATATCCTATAATCTAAAAAATCCTATTTAATGGTCAAAGAAATATACATCATCCGCCACGGCGAAACGGAACTTAACAGACAGGGCATAGTACAGGGCAGAGGTATAAATGCTGACTTAAATGATTTAGGAAGGGCACAGGCAGAAGCTTTTTATCAAACTTATAAACACATTCCTTTTGATAAAATTTATACTTCTGATTTAAAGCGCACCTGGCAAACTGTGCAGAAATTTATTGATTCGAAACTGCCATGGGAAAAACTTTCTGGATTGGATGAGCTGGCCTGGGGTGTTTGGGAGGGAAAACCGAATACCGAGGATGCACGCGATGCTTTCCGCGAGATGTTGCAGAGTTGGGAGAATGGTGATTATGCGGCTCATTTTGAAGGTGGTGAAAGTGTGCAGGATGTTTACGAACGCCTAAAACAGCCAATGCAGGTTTTAATGAGCAGACCAGAGGAAAAAACAGTGCTGCTTTGCATGCATGGCAGGGCAATGCGTGTTTTCCTTTGTTTGCTATTGGGTAAGCCATTAAGCGAAATGACTGAATTCCCTCATCAGAATACTGTACTTTATAAAATGGGATTTGAGGATGGAAAATTTACCGTGCTTGAATTTAACAGTGCCGTTCATCTGGACGGTTTAGTAATTGGATAGCTTCAAGATACCCCGTCATCCTGAACTTGTTTCAGGATCTGTTAGAATAGATGCTGAAATAAATTCAGCATGACGGCAATAATAAAAAACACAACACCTTGAATAAGATTAAAATATCGGCTGTTGCATACACCAACACCAAAGCTTTTATATACGGATTAGAACATTCGGATATTATAAATAAAATTGATTTAAGTTTAGATATCCCTTCAGATTGTGCGGCTAAAGTAATTAACGGTCAGGTTGATATCGGTTTAATGCCTGTTGCAGCGATTCCATTGGTGCCAAATGCAAATATTATAGCCGATTACTGCATAGGTAGCGATGGCGGTGTTAATTCGGTATTCATTTTTAGCGAAGTTCCGGCAGCGGAAATTAAAACGGTAAGGCTCGATGCCCATTCGCGTACATCGAACAACCTGGCAAAGGTATTATTGAAATTCCACTGGAAAAAGGAAGTAGAATTTACGACCGATCCTAACGCCAAAACAGATGCTTTTGTTTTAATCGGTGATAGAACTTTTGGCAAAAAAGATGATTTCGCCTATGCTTATGATATGGGTGAGGAGTGGAAAAAATTAACCGGATTACCATTTATGTATGCCGCCTGGGTGGCCAATAAAGAAATTCCAGAAGAATTTAAGGCTGAGTTTAATACAGCTTTAAAATTTGGTTTAGATCATAGAAAAGAAGTTTTGCTGGAATTACCAGAATCGCCAAATTTCGATTTGGAAGATTATTTATACCATAAGCTTCAATTTGATGTAACCGACGACCGCAAAAAAGCATTAAATTTGTTTTTGGGGTATATTGAGCAGTTATAAAATAGAATCGCTTTTTACAGAATCAAATCCTAAATTAGCTTTAAATCCATTTTGTAATGTTTGATGAGTTAGAAATTATTCCTGTTGATTTGTTAGATATCTACTCTTTGCAGGTTAATGATAATCTACGGGAGAAATTCGATCAATTACAGGATGCAGAGCTATCTACAAGCGAATTTAGTTTTTATACATCAGTTTCGTCAGTTTATTCAAGTAAAATTGAAGGGGAGGACATTGAACTTGATTCTTATATCAAACATAAAAGGTTTGGTATAGAATTTTTGCCAGATTATACTAAAAAAATTGACGACTTATATGCTGCATATGATTTTGTTAAATATAATCGCATAAACGTTGACAATATCTCGAAAGCTCATCAGTTATTGAGTGAAAATATTGTTGCCAAAAATTATCAGGGGAAGTTAAGAAACCACAATATGTATGTTTCTACTCCGGATGGACGTATAGAGTATGTGGCTATAGCTCCAATAAAACTTGCCGAAGAGATGGAAAAGTTATATCACGACTTGACCTCTTTGTTATCGACAAGTTTAAGCATTAAAGAAGTCTTCTTTTTTGCTTCCATGATCCATTTGGTATTTGTGAAAATCCATCCATATAACGATGGAAATGGCCGTACTGGCAGGTTGTTGGAAAAATGGTTCCTTGCACAAAAACTAGGTGAAAAAGCGTGGTTTGTTCAATCGGAAAAAATGTATTACGAAAATCATCAAACTTACTATCAAAACTTAAGGGTTTTAGGTTTGGAGTATGAGGAATTAGATTATTCGAAAGCCTTACCTTTCTTATTAATGCTACCAAAGGCATTGTAATTGTTTATGATTAAACAGATTAAAAGGAAGAAATGCCTTTCCACGTATCCGATATTTCCGCTCAGAAATTACAATGAGGATATAGAAGATTACGACTACTTCTATCCGGATACTTTTTCCAATTACGTTTTAATATTAAAATCTGAGACTTATAAAAAACATCTCAAAAACCTGGGAAAAGAGCTTTCCATTTTGTGTGCTGCTTTAAAATCGAATAGCTTTATTTTTCTGGGTGATGAAAAATTAGCATGGCGGTTTCGGGAAGGGAAATATAAAAACTTTAAAAAGGGAATGGAGTACTTTGCAGGTGAAGGTATAAAAAACACTTTTTCGGGTGGTTTAATTGTGGATAAAGATAATATGGTTCAGTTTATCAAACATCTTGCAGTGCTGGTATCCGTAAATGGATTAATACAATACGTTCATTTTACGGATGAATCTCAAAACATCGTAGCTTCAATATGCAAAGATGGTAATGTCCATATTGGTACAATGGATAAAGATAATGATGACTTATTTAAGCATGCGTTATCAGCTACCAGATTTGAATTACTGGATGAAAGATGTTATCCCCAGTTTGATGTTAAGGGAAGAAGACCAACATTATTTTAAAACAAAAAAGCAATCTGAAAGGATTGCTTTTTGTTGAAGTATGGACCCTGAAATAAATTCAGGGTGACGTACGTTTAGTAGCTTTTCATCTTCCCTGCCACTTTTTCAAGCGTACTCTTTAATTTGCTAAGTGCGCCAGTAATGGCCAGATCGTAAGTATTGCCAAGGTTCGAAACCGCAATAGGTTCTTTACCCGTAATCCTGGCTTCCAATAAACATCTCTTATCATCCAACCCTTCTTTGCTGCCATTTTCATCAGATAAATGAACTTCTAAACGTGTAATTATATCACTGTACCTGCTTAAGCCCTCATTTAACTGGCTTTGGATTTTTTCTTCGTATTCCTGGTGTATCGTTAAATTCTTGTCGGTATTCAGTTGGATCGTCATAGTTATAATATTAGGTTGAATTAATAGTAAAGTAACACCTAGACAGGGGTAATTGTTTCTGGTAATGGTTAACTGTATAAATCGGTTAATTGGTTAACTGTGCTAAGCAAGCATATTTACTATACATCTGGTTAAAACAGACCTTTGTTTATAAACCTGATTGAAATGAAAAGCCCGTAAGCGAGGAACGAGCGCGGACTTGTAATGAAAAGCAGGACCAAAGCCACCTAAATGAACAGGACCCTTCATTTTCTAACGATGGTTAACTGTTTAAATTATATAAACGAATTAACTGCATCGGAAGGGTTAATTGTTTAAACTGTATAAATTGGTTAACTCTGATACCCTACAATTAACCATTCGCTGTTAAAAATCTTTCAACTTTTCAACAAAACAGCTTTAAAATGCATATTCGTGTTATCTTTATGGCTTTTGTAAATTAATTTCAGTTTTGGCTAAAGACACGAATAAAGAAACCCCGTTAATGCAGCAGTACAACGCGATTAAAGCGAAGTATCCGGGCGCACTTTTACTATTTAGGGTTGGCGATTTTTATGAAACCTTTGGCGAAGATGCCATTAAAACGGCTCAGATTTTAGGTATAGTACTTACCAGAAGAGGTACAGGCCCAAATGGAGGAGCTTTAGAACTTGCAGGCTTTCCTCATCATTCATTGGATAATTACCTTTCCAAATTGGTTAGGGCAGGTCAGCGTGTGGCGATATGTGATCAATTAGAAGATCCCAAAGCTACAAAAAACATTGTTAAACGCGGTGTTACTGAATTGGTTACCCCTGGCGTGGCTTATGGCGATAATATTGTAAATCAAAAGTCGAATAATTTTCTTGCCTGTGTTTTCTTCGACAAAACGCAGTTGGGCATTTCATTTTTAGATATCTCAACAGGCGAATTTTTAATCGCACAGGGAAACAGCGACTATATCGATAAACTTTTGCAGGGTTTTAAACCTACAGAAGTGATTTTCCAAAAATCGAAACGGCAGGCTTTTGTAGAAAACTTTGGCGACCGTTTTTATACTTTCGGTTTAGACGAATGGCCTTTTACCTCCGATTTCGGGAATGAAACGCTGATGAAACATTTCGAGGTTTCTTCGTTAAAAGGTTTTGGTGTAGAGCGTTTACAGAGCGGGATAGTAGCTGCAGGGGTGATTTTACATTACCTGGGCGAAACAGAGCACCGTAATCTGCAGCATATCAGTTCGATAAGCCGTATTGAGGAAGACCGCTACATGTGGTTAGACCGCTTTACAATCCGTAACCTGGAGTTGGTGAATTCGCCGAACGACAATGCGGTAACACTTTTTGATATTTTGGATCATACCTGTACGCCAATGGGCGCACGTTTGTTGCAGAAGTGGATTATCATGCCTTTAAAAGAACTTAAACCGATCCAAGAACGCCTTGGCATGGTAGAGTATTTTGTTGGTCATGAGGAATTACAGGGCGAGTTTTTAAATAACATCAAACAGATCGGCGATTTGGAACGTCTGATTTCCAAAGTAGGTTTGCAACGTGTTGGCCCACGCGAACTGGTAGCCTTAAAACGTGCACTTTACCATATCGAAGCTGTTAAAAAACTGGCTACAGATTCTAAAAATCCGTTTTTAATTAAAATAGCAGATCAGTTAAATCCTTGTTTGGCCATCCGCGAAAGGATTGAAAAGGAATTACAGCCCGAGCCGCCGGCTTTGCTGATCAAAGGAAATGTAATAGCCGATGGTATTGATGAAGAATTAGACCGCTTACGAAAAATTGCTTTCGGTGGTAAAGATTATCTGGTGCAGATCCAGAAACGTGAGGCAGAAGCAACCGGCATCCCGTCGTTAAAAATTGCATTTAATAACGTTTTTGGTTATTATTTAGAGGTTACCCATACCCATAAGGATAAAGTACCTGAAGGCTGGATCCGTAAGCAAACGCTGGTTAATGCCGAGCGCTATATTACGCCTGAACTGAAAGAATACGAAGACCAGATTTTAGGTGCTGAAGAGAAAATACAGGCCATTGAAGTGCGTTTGTACAACGAACTGATGTACGAAACCGCCAGTTACATTAAACCGATCCAACTCGATTCATTTTTAATCGCACAACTGGATTGTTTATTGTGTTTTGCCCAACTGGCAGCCAAAAACCATTACAACAAGCCTAAAGTTACCGAAGATAAGGTACTTGATATTAAAGGCGGCCGTCACCCGGTAATTGAAAAACAGTTGCCTGTAGGGCAGGAATACATCACCAATGATGTATACCTTGATACCGAAAGTCAGCAGATTATTATGATTACCGGACCCAACATGGCGGGTAAATCTGCCATTTTAAGGCAAACGGCTTTGATTGTTTTAATGGCGCAAATGGGGTCGTTTGTACCTGCCAAAGACGCTGAAGTAGGTTTGGTTGATAAGATTTTTACGCGTGTGGGTGCGTCAGACAACATTTCATCCGGAGAAAGTACGTTCATGGTAGAGATGAACGAAACGGCCAGCATTTTGAACAATATTTCGGATAACAGTTTGATTTTATTGGATGAAATTGGTCGGGGAACGAGTACCTATGATGGTATTTCGATTGCCTGGGCCATTGCAGAATTTTTGCACCAGCATCCAACATCTAGGCCCAAAACACTTTTTGCCACGCACTATCACGAACTGAACGAACTGGCGAATACCATGCCGCGTATCAAAAATTTTAATGTTTCGGTTAAGGAAATGACCAATAAAGTGATCTTTTTGCGTAAACTGGTGCCTGGGGGAAGCGAACATAGTTTTGGTATCCATGTGGCTAAAATGGCCGGTATGCCACCAAAACTGATCGGACGAGCAAATGAAATATTAAAGAAACTTGAAATAGATCGTACCGAAGGGCAGAGCATTAAAGACAGCATTAAAAAAGTGCAGAACCAGGCTTACCAGTTGCAGATGTTTGCTGTTGATGATCCGGTTTTAGTTAAAATCCGCGATACCTTAAACAACCTCGATGTAAATGCTTTAACACCGGTAGAAGCGCTTTTGAAATTAGATGAAATACAAAGATTGATCAAAAATTAAGGTGTAGGGTATGAGGTTTAAGGCTTAAGGTTGAGAAACTTTAAAACTAAAAAAGATGCGGCAGAAATTCCTTTAACCTACCACTCAGATAATACTTGAATTTAAATGTAATGCGATAGAATTACCTTATACCTTATACCTTATACCTTAAACTTAAATAGTCAATACTAGAATGGTAACGAAATGGAAATAACCCTAAACCTTACGCCTTATACCATACGCCTCAAAAATGTTTTTTATTTAGCAGCACTCATAATCTTTCTTTCTTCCTGTGGTACCCGTAAATATACCGTTAGAAATGATACTAAAGCTTCGAAAGCGGCCGATGCAATGGCCAATTTAAAAAGTAAACAGCTGTATCGTTTTATTACAGACTGGACAGGGGTAAGGTACCGTTTCGGTGGATTGGATAAAAGCGGGATCGATTGTTCGGGTTTTGCATTTTTATTGGAAAAGGAAATCTATGGGGTTACGCTACCAAGGATTTCGCGCGACCAGGCGAATGCAGTCAGAAAAAAAGATATAGACAATTTAAAAGAGGGTGATCTTGTTTTTTTCTCATTTGGTGGAAATGATGTAGATCACGTTGGCGTGTACCTCAATAATGGTTTTTTCGTTCATGCCAGCACAACCCGCGGGGTAATTGTTGATGATTTAACGTTGCCTGCCTACCAAAAGGTTCTGGTAAAATCGGGATCGGTGAATTAAACTCCCTGCAACCGTCATGCTGAACTTGTTTCAGCATCTTTTTATTTAATACTTAGCATTATATTTTTCTAATAAGATAGACCCTGAAATAAGTTCAGGGTGACGACCCAACTGTTAAAACAATCCCTATTAATTTTCGTTATTCTTTTATGCGTACATTTCTTGTAATCTGCTTATCTTTAATTACTTATTTTGTTAATGCGCAGGTAAAACTGCTCAAGCTGGATGATTTGGATAAACGGATTGCCAATGGAAAAGATACCACTTATGTAATCAATTTTTGGGCCACCTGGTGTTCGCCATGTGTAGCAGAGTTACCGAATTTTGAAAAGTTACGCTTAGCAAACTTAAAAAAGCCTGTAAAAGTGCTTTTGGTGAGTCTGGATTTTAAATCAAAACTGCAAAAAGAGGTAATCCCATTTGTAGTACAGCATAAGATAAATGCCGAGGTTTTTCTTTTAAATGAACCCGATCAGCAGCAGTATATAGAAAGAATTGATAAAAAATGGTCTGGTGCCATACCCGCCACACTATTTGTAAACAAGAAGACCAGGCAATTTTACGAGAAAGAATTTACCGAAGCGGAACTGAACGGTACTTTGTTAAACTTAAAATAAATTGTAATGAAAACATTGATTTTAATGGCATTTATGCTGCTTTCAGCAGTAACATTTGCACAAACAGAAGGTTATAAAGTGGGCGATGTGGTTAAAGATTTTTCGCTAAAGAATGTAAATAACAAAACGGTCTCATTAGCCGACTATAAAGATGCTAAAGGATATATTGTGGTATTTACCTGTAATACCTGCCCGGTAGCAAAAGCGTACCAAGACCGTGTTTCGGCATTAAATGCCACTTATGCAGCCAAAGGTTATCCGATACTGGCCATCAACCCCAATGATGCAGGAGCTGTTCCTGACGAAAGTTTCGAAAAAATGCAGGCCCTGGCCAGCGAAAAGAAATTCAATTTTCCATATCTGTTGGATCCTGATCACGTGGTTACCAAACAGTTTGGCGCAACCAGGACACCACATGTTTTCGTGCTGAATAAAACCGATAAAGGCAATGTAGTAGAATATATCGGTGCAATAGATAACGATCCGGAAGAAGCGAACAGCGCCAGAACAGAATATGTTAAAAATGCCGTAAACGAATTGGCGGCTGGTAAAAAACCTGCAATTGCCTCTACCAAAGCCGTGGGGTGTGGCATTAAGTGGAAAAAAGGTTAAACATAACTTAACCACCATTGGCGGTGCGTTTCTTTGTATTTCTTAAACCATCGGCATGGTAAATAAAGAGAGGCTACTACGCTAATCCATATTAAATACACGATCGGCAGGCTAAAACCAAATGATGCGGGTCTGAACAAAAAGGGCACCTGTACAATTTCCTTAGCAGTATAACCGGTCGCAAAAAATGCGATGATAAGAATAGTGTGGAGCAAATAAAAGTGGATCACATAATAAAAAAACGGAACAGCACCATAAACCGAGGTTATTTTGGTGAATCTGTTCTCCAGTTTTTCTGTAACAGCCAAAATCAACATCGCTGTACCCACGGTCATGGCGATATATTCTAAGGATGGTGGATATTTGCTTACATTAAAAAACGAAAGTATGTTTTTGAAAAGATCGTGATATTCTTTCCGTGGAGCAGGATCGCCATACACATTGATAAGCCTGAGCGCAATAAAGAGGATCAGGGTGAGCGAGCCAACAATTAATAAGTTCTGTTGCCTAAGTTTGGTATCGTAATTCTTTTTAAACCAGGCGCCAATTCCATAACCCACAAACATTACACCCGTCCAAGGTAATATAGCATAAAACACACCTATAAAATGGTTACTGTTTAAAGGTACAACAGTTCCTGAGGCCGTGAAGAATACTTTTAAAATCATTCCACCGGCTTTAGGTTCGGGAAATAAATTGAAAATATTATGCCCAAAAACGAGGATCAAACCAATAATTAATACGGTTTTATACGAAATACGGCAGGCAAAAGCCAGAAAGACCATACTGCAACCAATTGCCCATATTACCTGTAGAATAATAAAGTTATACTGCAGATTAAAAGTGAGCCCAAGGGATATTACAGCAATTTCTATAAATATGAGCCACAATCCACGTTTCAATAAAAACGAACTGGCCTGTGCGGGTGTTTTATGCTGCGCCGATAAATAAGCTGATAATCCTGACAGAAAAACAAAGGTAGGTGCACAAAAATGGGTAATCCAGCGCGTAAAAAATAATATTCCTGTTGTGGTATCCGGATTTAAAGGATCGCCTGTCATAGCTCCGATATGGAAAAAATCCCTGGTATGGTCGAGTGCCATAATGATCATTACAGCGCCGCGTAATATGTCGATAGATAAAATGCGTTTTGATTTGGTGGTTAGATCAGCATTCATTGTAAAATGTTTGGTTACTTAAAGATAGTAAATCAAAAGCAATTGATGATCTCTATCTTAAACCATCTATCAATTAATTTCCCAGAAATATGCCACTCAAAAATCGATTTAGGAACGCTTTAATTGCATATTTCTATTTTGATGTTCCAATTATTATCATAATATTTGTTTGAGCGCTAACCGAATAATCTTATCTTTTCTCATGGAGTATATCCAATGTCGGGAGAGATTCCGGTTAACATAAACGAACCAAATTATCATAACACAACATAATGAAAAGAAGAACATTTATACAAAACACAGGTTTACTGGCCGGTGGGGTAGTTGCATCGAAATTTTCTTTTGCTGCCAATCTGGCTCCCGAATTTCCTGTAGTACGGGTAACTGCCGCTAAAAGACATTTTCAGAGCAAAGCTGTAGATGCTGCAATTAAAACCTTCCAGGCAAATGTTAAAAACCCAGAACTGGCCTGGTTGTTCGAAAATTGTTTCCCGAATACACTCGATACCACAGTGTATTACAACGAAAAAAATGGCCGCCCTGATACCTATGTTATCACCGGTGATATCGATGCCATGTGGTTGCGCGACAGTTCTGCACAGGTTTGGCCTTACCTTCAGTTTGTAAACGAAGATGAACCACTTAAAAAGTTAATTGCAGGAGTAATTATCCATCAAACGCAATGTGTATTAAAAGATCCTTATGCCAATGCTTTTTATGGCGATGCCACCAAAGTTGGCGAATGGAAAACCGACAAAACCACTATGCAGCCAGGTGTGCACGAACGTAAATGGGAAATCGATTCGTTGTGTTATCCAATCCGTTTAGCTTATCACTACTGGAAAAAAACTGGTGATAAAACACCTTTTGATGCCGATTGGAAAAAAGGGATCGAAGCCACCTTAAAAACATTTAAAGAACAACAGCGCAAAGCTGATAAAGGTCCATACCATTTCCAGCGGGAAACCACGCAGCCAACTGATTCTTTACCAATGGCCGGTTACGGCTTTCCGGTAAATCCTGTCGGTTTAATCTGTTCAGCTTTCCGTCCGAGTGATGATGCAACCATTTTCCCTTTCCTTGTTCCATCTAACTTCTTTGCGGTATCTAGCTTAAAACAAGCGGCAGAAATGATCAAGGCACTGCAGAGCGATAAAAATTTAGAAAGCAGTTTATTAAATCTTGCCGACGAAGTAAATGCCGCTTTACAGAAACATGCAATTGTTAACCACCCGAAATATGGCAAAATTTACGCCTTCGAGGTGGATGGTTTCGGAAGTTCTTACCTGATGGACGATTCTAATGTACCAAGCTTATTAGGCTTGCCATATCTGGGTGCAATGAAGGTAGAAGACCCAATTTACCAGAACACCAGAAAGTTCGCGCTTTCAAAAGATAATCCTTATTTCTTTAAAGGAACAGCGGCAGAAGGAATCGGCGGACCGCACGCTGGTCAGGATATGATCTGGCCGATGAGTATCACCATGCGTGCATTAACATCAAAAGATGATGCGGAAATTAAATACTGCATCGAAACACTGAGAAAAACACACGCTGGTAAAGGTTTTATGCACGAATCGTTCAATAAAGATAATCCTGCAAACTTTACAAGAGCCTGGTTCGCATGGTCTAACACTTTATTTGGTGAATTACTTTGGAGAACCTACCAGGAAAAACCGGCTTTGTTAAAGCCTTAAAATAGTTGTACATTTAGAATATTTACGTGGGATAAATACATTTGTAAAGATGTATTTATCCCATTTTTATTAAACAGGTATTACAAAATCAGATCAATATTTCCTTAAAGCAGAAATATTTGTAAATTGCTGCTATATTATTCATTCCGTTTTGCAACATCCCGATAAAACCATTCTTTCTGATATAGAAAACATTAATAGAATTCCTGCTGTTGCACATATTTTAGAAATTGTGTGCCGTACAACGGGTATGGGCTTTTCTGCTGTGGCCAGGGTAACTTCCGATAAATGGATTGCCTGCGCAGTTTTGGACGAAATTAATTTTGGCTTAACGGTAGGTGGCGAACTGAAGCTCGAAACAACCATCTGCAACGAAATCAGGCAGCACCAGCAGGCCGTAGTGATCGATCATGTAGATGAAGATCCGAATTTCAAGGGGCATCACACGCCATTAATGTATGGTTTTCAGAGTTACATTTCCGTTCCGATTATTTTAAAAAACGGCGATTTTTTCGGAACACTCTGCGCCATCGATCCACGACCGGCCAAACTTAAAAATCCTACCATTACGGGGATGTTTACGATGTTTGCCGATTTAATAGCATTTCATATGGATGCATTGGATCAGGTGGAAATTGCCGAAAAGGAGTTGAAAAAAGAACAGGAAATTGCCATTTTAAGAGATCAGTTTATTGCCATTTTAGGACACGATTTAAGAAATCCTTTAAACGCCATCTCCAGTAGTGCGCAATTATTGTCGCGTTTAAATTTAGATGAGCGTGGTATACGCATCGCAAAAATCGTAAAAGATTCTTCATTCAGGATGAATGGCCTGATCGAAAATATGCTCGATTTTGCCAGTGGCCGTTTAGGTGATGGCATTACCGTTAACAGAACACATGATGACGACCTGGAAAAGTGGTTGGTACAGGTAATTGATGAATTACAAACGATATGGCCAAGCCGTGATATCAAGACCGATTTTGATTTTACGCACCCTGTTAATGCTGATGGTAAGCGCCTGGCGCAGCTTTTCTCCAACCTTTTAGCCAATGCCTTAAACTATTCGCCAGCTGATTCTACCGTAGAAATTACAGCCGTTAGTACAGAGAAAGAATTTAACCTCTGTGTAGCCAACAAAGGAAAACAGATTAGCGAAGCAGCTATGGAACGATTGTTCCAGCCTTTTTCGAGGGGAGAAGTGGAGCCAAATCAAAAAGGCCTGGGTTTAGGTTTGTACATCGCATCAGAAATTGCCAAGGCGCATGATGGAACATTGGATGTAACCTCCACACCCGAACAAACCTGTTTTACCTTACGTTTACCCTATAAAAAATGATTACTGTAAACGATCAGTTACCAACATCTTCGCTTTTGGATTTAAAGATCGGCAATCATATTACCGATGGAAATAAGGTGTCTGGCAAAATATCCGGCATCGAAATCAGCGAAACGGATGAGTTTTTGATGTTTCTTTTTCACTTGGAAAACAGCCATATTATTGTTAGAAAACTGAAGCAGGTTTGTTAGTTTAACGCGCTCGTCATCTCGACTGGAACGCAATGGAATGCCCGCCTGCTTCGGGCAGGGAGAGATCTATCGTTAATTATCTATGTCTTCTCCTACAATCGTCATGCTGAACTTGTTTCAGCATCTTTTCTGCACAATAGACCCTGATCCCGAAGGTTCGGGACAGGGTGACGACTATAATATTATAAAATTGGCCGTGGATCAAAAATCACCTGGAATGATTGGATTTTTTCGTCGACTAATTTGTACCAGCCACTGGCGAAAATTGTTTTTGCCCCCATGTTGATGTCGTACCAAATACAAACCTCTTCCTGATCTACAAATACTTTTTTAACATCGTACTTGAATTTCATCTTTTTCATGTCTTCAATATAAACTTCGGCTCCTTTTCTTTCACCCATCACACCTTTAAAGGTCATGTCATCATGCAATTGCTGTCGGGCAAGGTCAAAGTCTTCTGCATTTAAAGCATTGATAAAATCAAGTACAACTACTTTTGCATTGTGCTCGGTCAGTATTTTATTGGATGTACCCATGGCATTTGTTTTAGAATAAACGGAAACTTGTAAGAAAATGTTTGAGGTAATTCATATAAACCGTCGTCATCTCGACTGGAACGCAGTGAAATGCCCGCCTGCTTCGGGCAGGGAGAGATCTAACTCGAGATAGATCTCTCGGCTACGTTTCACTTCGCTCGAGATGACGTATCTGGGGGGATTTAGCTTAAGTTAACCCCTACGTCAATAATATTGATTTTATGCAATAAATTATTCCTCGAAAGAATAACAGTGCTCTACCCCTCAAAACTATATACTTTACCTATCTGCGTTTTAAAGCTGTACTTATAGTCATTTCCTGATTTCTCTGCAGTAATTCCTTTAACCTTTAGCGCATTCGGACTTCTCACAATACAATCTTCACCAGATAGCGATTTGATAGATAATTTGGTGATTTTACCCTCTTTCCATTGCAGATCTGTGATTTCGAAGTTACCCCTTGCCCTTAAACCCTGGATGTTTCCTGTGCTCCATTGATCAGGCAGAGCAGGTAAAAACTGAAGTTCGCCGGCCTGGCTTTGCAACAACATTTCTGAGATACCTGCAGTATAACCAAAGTTACCGTCAATCTGAAAAGGTGGGTGTGCGCAGAATAGATTCGAATAAATTCCACCACCTTTATTATAATCGGTACCAGAACCGCCAACAGGGGTAATAAAGTTCTGCAATATTTTATAGGCATGATTACCATCCTGTAGCCTCGCCCAGAAATTCATTTTCCAGGCCATAGACCAACCCGTTGATTCATCACCGCGTGCAGTTAACGTTACCCTTGCTGCTTTTGCAAGCTCAGGCGTTTTAATTGTACTGATTTCGCGCCCCGGATGCAGGCCAAAAAGATGAGAAATATGCCTGTGCTGGTCTTTAGGGTCATCACGATCGGTTTCCCATTCCTGCAACTGTCCCCATTTACCTATTTTGGGTTTTAACAGATGCGCCTTTAAATCAGCAATATGTTTTCTATAGTCGCTATCAATTTCTAAAACTTCAGCGGCTTCGATATAATTGGTGAATAAATCGAATACAATCTGCTGATCGTGGGTTACGCCATCCTCAGTTGGGCCATGCTCCGGCGACCAGCCCAAAGGTGACACCAAAGTACCATCAGGTCTTCTTTTTAGATGGTCATCCCAAAATTCAGATATTTCCTTTATAATCGGATACGCAAAATTTTTGAGGTAATTCTTATCTTTTGTAAAAGCGTAATGCTCCCAAAGTGCCTGCGCATACCACGCACTACCTGGTGTATTCCATAAATAACTCATGCCGCCAAAAATATTATTCTCCGTTTTTACTGTCCAGCCGCGTGTGTTGGGATAATCTTTACGGGTAGTAACCGCACTCACTTCGCGCATGCTGTTGATGTAATCCAGATATGGAATATGGCATTCGGAAAGGTTGGTAGGTTCTGCAAGCCAGTAGTTCATCTGGATATTGATATTGGAGTGATAATCACTTCCCCATGGCGGTGTATTGCTTTCGTTCCAAAGCCCCTGCAAATTGGCCGGTAAACCGCCCGGTCTCGAAGAACTGATCAATAAATATCTTCCGTATTGGTAAATTAAGGTTTCAAGATCATGATCAGGCGTTTTTTTATAGTTGATCAGCCTTTCGTATGTTGGTAAACTGTTATTCTTAATATCGCTTTCACCCAAACTAATGGCTAAGCGGTTAAATAGTTTTTGGTAATCCTGAATATGGCTTTTTAATAATGTAGCATAATTTTTTGGCGATGCTTCTTTGAGGATACGATCTATTTTCGCAGCAGGTTCTTCACCTTTCCAGTGCTGTTCGCGTTTATTGATGTAATTTGTTGCTGCTGTAAAAATAATGGTAATGGCATCTGCTTTATCTATCTTTAATTTTTCTCCATTATCGTCCTTTACCGGATAGGATTTGCCGTTTTCGATTTTAACCAATGCCGTAGCCTGATAAAGCATTCCGTTTGATAAGGTACCCGCAAATTGGATGGTATTGCCATTAACGGTGATATTACCCTGATGCGCATTTTTTAACCTGATTGCAGCCGAATAAGCATTCTTTTGATCAGAAGTAAGCCTTAAAACCATTACTTTATCCGGAAAACTGCAGAAATATTCGCGTTTATAATGAACTGCGTTTTGGGTATAACCAATGGTATGGACCGAATTTGAGAGGTTAAGCTCACGTTTATAACCTGTAAAATCCTGACTTTTCTGTTCAAAATCAATAAAAAGATCGCCAAAGGCCTGGTACATGCCCCTGTCGTTTTCATCACCTGTCCAAAGTGTATTGTCGTTAAACTGGATATGCTCCTGATTTACGCCACCAAAAATCATTCCGCCAATGCGGCCATTACCGATAGGATAGGCTTCCGTCATCCAGTCTTTTGCCGGTTTATTGTCCCAAAGTAATAAAGGACCGTTTTGTTTTTTCTGTGCTGATGTGGTTTTCGAAAAGCCAAATGCCAGTAATGAAATCAGCATCAGGCAGATCAGTTGCTTAAGTTTAAAAAGCATGACAATATTTGATTAGTGTGTTTTCAAAGATATAGATAATCAGAATGCGAATGCATCTCGATTTTTGGCATATTATTCAATTATTTAAGCATTGGGGTTTGGCAGCTGATCATGGTGCATAAAACAACTTACTGCTGTCATCCTGAGGAATATTTTATTTTATAAAAATCAATATGATTGACAGACACGCTAACGCAAGTAACTCCTAAAAGTTACCGTCATTTCGAGCGTAGCGAAGCGAAGTCGAGAACCACGTAGTGCTCAGCGAAGCTAAATCT
>NZ_DJDT01000174.1 GCF_002432345.1 Pedobacter sp. UBA5917 | reverse complement strand
AAAGCACATTGCTGGATTGACAAAGCGCTTTGGGTACTTTGGCGCTCCAAAGTACCATGCCCCGCTGCATAGGAGCGGAAAAAACATATATTCTATTTATTTATACAATCGAATTTTATTGAGAGCAGAGTGTATTTGTAATAAGTATACTGTTGTGATGAGGATCACTTTGTGGTAGTTTGAAAAATTAAGCGAAAATCTCTGTTATTGATTTGATATTTAGTCTGTTGATTCATTTTTCTGATCTTTAGTAAAACGTTTTATTATTCATTCATATTTGTTAGTTTTATAAAATAATTATCTAACCAATAATCACTTTATGAAGAGAATAGCAGTACCCTTATGTTTCCTGATTTCAGGCTTATCCATCCAACATTTACAGGCACAAAATTTAACCGAATTTAATAAAGCACCATTAAAACAACAGGTTTATGTTCAGTTGCCCTTAGGCAGCATTAAAGCCAAAGGCTGGTTGTTAAAACAGCTCGAACAACAGCGCGATGGAGCTACAGGCATGGCCGAAGAACTGTATCCTGAAAAAGATAACCTCGGTAAAAATACCGATTGGCTTGGTGGCGATGGAAACGGATGGGAGCGGGTACCTTATTATGTTAAAGGTTTGGTGGCACTTGCATATACCCTGGATGATGCCGGACTTAAAGCCAAGGCGCAGAAATACATCGATTGGACTTTAAACAACCAACAAGCTAACGGCCTGTTCGGTCCGCCAAAAATGAAAGACTGGTGGCCACGCATGCCCATGATGTATGCGCTACAGAGTTATTATGAAGCTACAAACGACAAAAGGGTAATCCCATTTCTCTCAAAATATTTTAAATATGAACTGGCCAATCTCGATGCCGATCCCTTAAAAGAATGGGGCAAATCAAGGGCTGGAGATAATATGGAAATTGCCATTTGGCTTTACAATAAAACCGGCGATCAGGATCTGCTAAAACTGGTCGAAAAATTAAAACAACAGGCTTATCCCTGGATTGATATTTATACCAATAACGGGTTTTACTTTTATGGCGATGATTTTCAGCCTAAACATATGGTTAATGTGGCGCAGGCATTAAAGTTCCCGGTAGTTTATGCCCAACTGAACGATTCGCCTGCCAATCGCGATGCCCTTTTAAAAGGAATACAACACATTATGCACGATCATGGTCAGCCGGAAGGCTTGGGCTCAGGAACCGAATTTCTTGCTGGTACCAGTAGTATAGAAGGTGTTGAAACCTGTACCGTGGTAGAATGGATGCAGAGCCTGGAAACCGCTGCCAAAGTAATCCACCAGGCCGAAATCGGCGATCAGCTCGAAAAAGTGGCATTTAATGCATTACCTGCCCAATTCAGCAGGGATTTTAAAAACCATTCATATTATACTTTGCCAAATCAGGTGCAAAGTGTGCATGGCGAACATGGTTTTAATCAGGATTATGGCTCTGGTATTGTTTCCAGTCCATATTCCGGCTATGGTTGTTGCCGCTATAACATGCATATGGGCTGGCCTTATTTTGTAAAAAGCAGCGTAGTGGCCACACCAGATCGGGGTTTGGCTGTTATTACCTATGGCCCGATGGAAATAGAAACATTGGTGGCCGGGAATAAAAAAGTAAAAATTACCGAAGAAACCAATTATCCTTTCGAAGAGCAGATTAAATTAAAAGTTGGTCTTGCTGCATCAACATCATTTCCATTGGTACTAAGAATCCCTACATGGAGCGTTAAACCTAGCGTAAAATTAAATGGAAACTTATTAACAGGCATAAAAGCCGGAGAAATGTTCACCATCGCCCGTGAATGGAAAAATGGAGATCAACTGGAACTTAACTTCCCAATGCAGGTAGCTACCCAGATGCAGGTAAATAATTCGGTAAGTGTATCCCGCGGACCAATTGTTTATGCGTTAGAAATTAAAGCAGAAAATAAAGTAACCAAAACACATCCTGTTGCAGGTTTTACCGATTATGAAATCCGTCCGGCATCACCATGGAACTATGGGCTCTCATTGGGAAAGGGAAATTTAAATAGCTCAGTTAAGGTGGTAAAATCTGCTATGACAGAAAATCCATTTATCGCAGCACAATCTCCGGTTAAATTAAAACTTCAGGGCAAAAAAATACCTTCGTGGGGTTTAGGGTATAATAAAGTGGCTGCTTTTGACGTGCCGTTCAGTCCTGTTGCCTCAAACGAAAAGGACGAGGAGATTACTTTGGTACCTTATGGCTCAGAAAATATCCGGTTAAGCTGTTTTCCTGTAATCGGGCAGCCTAAAAAAGCAGATAAAAGCCTTATCGAGAATTTTGACAATGGAATGGCTACCAACTGGGTCTTTTATGGCGGCGGCTGGTTCTGGAAAGATGGACAGGTTAATTCGGCCTCTAACGCTGGCTCAGGCGGATATGGAATCAACGGATCTAAGTATGTAGCTAATGGAACCGATTTTAAAGATTTCACCTACCAGGCCGATGTAAAAATTAACACTGCCGGCGATGCGGGTTTAATGTTCAGGGTTTCCAATCCGGCCATAGGTCCGGATGCTTATAAAGGTTATTATGTAGGTCTAAACCAGGTAGATGGAACGGTACAGTTGGGCAAAGCAAGTGATCAGAAATGGATTGTGCTGAGCGCTGCAAAATATCCTGTTGAAATGAATAAAATGTACACCCTTAAAATAGTTGCAAAAGGCGATAAATTTGATATTTTTATCAATGGATCGGCAAAACCTGTTCTCTCTGCTACCGATGGCCAGTACCAATCGGGCAGCATAGGATTAAGGGCATATAAAGCACTCGCCAGCTTCGATTCGGTAAAGATTAACGCTTTTTAACATTGATTATAGTGGGGATTAAACTTTACGGCAAGAAATTTGTTAACGTATTAGCAATTAAAAAAATAAGATTATGAAATTTTACAGATCAATCCCCATAATGCTTTTTGGTCTTGCGCTTGCCACCGGTTGTGTAAGCAATAAAAAGTATGCTGAACTCCAGGATACTTATGCAAAACTCAGAGAAAGAAATCAGGAATTAAGCAATAAATACCAGGATAGCCAACGCGAACTGAGCGGAAGCACCAGCAGGGTAAAAAGTTTGGAAGAACAGATTGCATCAGAAAGGGCAAACGTAACAGCACTACAGGATGCTTTAAATAAATGTTTAAACTCAAGCAGCCAGGGTAATGTTAACATTTCAAAACTGGTTGATGAGATTAACAGTTCGAATAAATACATCAAACAGCTGGTAAATGCCAAAAACAAAAGCGATTCGCTTAATATGGTGTTAACCAATAATTTAACCCGTTCGTTAAGCAGGGAAGAACTTGGCGATGTTGACGTACAGGTATTAAAAGGTGTGGTTTATATCTCTTTAGCTGATAATATGCTTTATAAATCAGGTAGTTATGAGGTTTCTGATAAAGCAGGCGAAACATTAAGTAAAATCGCAAAAATCATCAAAGATTACGATACTTATGACGTATTGATTGAAGGTAATACCGATAATGTGCCGATTACGCAAACCAATATCCGCAACAACTGGGATTTAAGTGCTTTACGTGCTTCATCTGTGGTGCAGGTATTGCAAACCAAGTATGCTGTTGATCCTAAACGTTTAACTGCCGGTGGCCGTGGTGAGTTTAATCCGATTGCTGATAATACTACTGCAGGCGGAAAAGCTAAAAACAGACGTACTCAGATCATTATTACCCCTAAGTTGGATCAGTTTATGGATCTGATCGGAAAAGCTCCGGAGCAATCACAAAAATAAACTGTCGATTATAACAAAATACAGGGGCCGGGATTAATTCTCCGGCCCTTTTTTATTTTTAATAGAGGCCTTTTTTGGGGTATTTATGAAATTTATTGAAGTTTTATAAGGGGAAAAGAAAATTCTGTATCTTGTGGCTTTATTTATTAACGCTCCATTCTTTATGAAGTCTTCTTTCTCTTTTGGGCACTATCCAAAGGTTCTTTTTCTGCTGTTATCCTTAGCTGCAGTTACTTTTAAAGGTTTTTCACAGCAAAACAATCCGAATTATAATTTATTATGGGAAATTTCCGGAAAAGGTATGGCAAAACCATCCTATATTTTCGGTTCTATGCACGTTAAAGACCGCCGTGCCTTTAATTTTAGCGATTCGGTAATAAAAGCCATTCAGGCCAGTACTGGTTTCGTACTCGAAATCCATCCCGATTCGCTGGTAAAATCTATTTATGCAAACAGTATCGGAGCAAAAAATAAGGGGAAAATCACCAAGCTGATTACAGCAGAACAAACCGCTGAACTGATTAAACGGTTCAGGGCCAAAAATGGTTATAAACCCGATTCTGCACTGCTTGATAATCCTATTCTGGTTTCCTCTTTAATGAAACCCAGCTTTTCAAAGAAAGACGACATGCAGACTTTCATGGATGCCTACCTGTACGGAATGGCAAAAATGATGAAAAAAGATATTTATGGTTTGGAGAAACCGGAAGATCAGGTTAAACTTTTATATGGAGATGATCAAAAGATCGCTGCCCTGTTCGATGTAGATGAAGAAGCCGAGGCCGAAAGCTTCGAAAAAATGATAAATATTTATGCCAAAGGTAACCTGGATGAGATTTCAGCTTTTTTAAATGAAGCAGATAAAGATCAGTTAGACCTTGTTGACAGGAATAAAGTGATGGCTAATGGCATAACAAAGCTGATCGGATCGAACAACATGTTTATAGCTGTAGGCGCAGCGCATTTGCCTGGTGAAAAGGGTATTATTAATCTTTTAAAGCAGCAGGGATATACTTTGCGCGCAGTGAAGGCCGGTTTTACAGGACTGGCAAAATCCTTTAAGATCGATTATGTTAAAATAGACTGGGTAAAATATAAAGATGTTGCCGATAATTTCGAAATCGAATTTCCGGCGCAGCCTTTTGTGGTCAACAAGATTGTTGGGAAAGCGTTAACCTGTACCGATCTCATCACTGATGTTTTATACACCTTTACCTCTGCTTATGTCGGTCCGCTGGATAAAGTATCGCCAAAGCAATACCTCGATACGGTTTTAAAAAACTATACAGATGGTGATGTAAAGTTGTTGGGTAAAAAAAGTGAAAGCAGATTTGGTGGCACCGGTTTAGATGTAGAAATGCAGATAAACAATAAATTTACAAGAGCCATTCTGCTGTATAAAAACAATACGTTATACACCATCAGTGTCGAAAATCAAAATAATAATCTACATGAAGCTTTTGTAGAAAGGTTTATTTCATCATTTAAGATCGGCGATGCCATTTCTTCAAAAAGCAGTAACTGGGCTGATTACAAACATGCAGTAGGGGCTTTCAGTTTGAAAATCCCAATGCAGCCCGAAGAATTAATCAAAGAAGTGCCTAATCCTAGTTTTCCTGCTTCTCCTTATGTGATGAATGTTTATACCATGCTGGATAAGGTCAAGAACATAAGTTACCTGTTCAAATACAACGATTTCCCCGAAGGCATGTATGTGTCTGATAAGGAAACTGTATTTAACGGTACCATAAAACAGATGCAGAAAAGCGGTGGTAAAATTACAGGAGAGGTGAAAACCATTTTTAAAGAAGGTTTAGAGGGAAGGGAAGTAGAAATGCTTATGCAGGGAACCTATGTAAAAATACAGGTATTTTTAAGGGGAAACCGCACCTATCTGTTGATGATGCAGAATGGTGTAAGTGCCGATAAATTAAATGGCGATGATTTTTTTGGTGCGTTTAAACCGGAAAAATACCAGGAGGGCAATATTAATCCATATCAGGTAGAAGATTTAAAAGTATTTACACCTGGTAAACCGGTTGAAGCCGAAGCAGCAGCCGAAAAAGACCATACCTCTATTTTAAGCAACAATAAAACATATTATTCGCTCAATAGGAATTCTGGCAGCCTTTATGCTTTCGAAACCGGGAACCTCAGTAAATATGCCAAGATCTTAAAAGTGGATTCTTTTTACCTTAAAATAGTGGAAGGGATCAAAAAAGAAACTGATACCATCCGAAAAACCGAAGATGTAATGATGGGTAAATCGAAAGCTAAAATTTTTACCTATACCGATAGTGCTGCGGGATTAGAAAGAAAGGTGAAAATCTGGATCAATGATAACCGTTTCCATTACATGGGCGTAATGTGCACCAAAGAGGAATTGGAAAGCAAGCTTACCGATGCTTTTTTTAACCAATCAACCTTAACCGCTGCCTCAAAACCTTTTGATATCACTGCTTCTAAAGCAAAAATGTTGTTCGACGACCTGAAAAGTAAAGATTCTCTGGTGTTTAATCCTGCATTTGGCGCATTGTCTTACTACGAATTTGATAAAACCGAAATACCTTTGATTACTGCAGCATTAAAACTTAAATATGCAGATGATACCACCACAAACGGGGTAAGGGTAAGGTTGATCAGGTGGTTAAGCGTATTGCAGAAACAGAAAAGTGTTCCTACATTAAAAGAGTTGTTCGCGGACCTTAAAAACCCCGATATTTTACGCGCTAGGGCTCTAGCCGAAGTGGTAGGTGTTGACTCTACCCAATATGGATGGTACCTGAAAAGCCTATCGGATAATAAAGCGCTTAACCTGCAAAATTACTGGACCATTTTTAAGCCTTTAAATGATTCATTGGCTTTCGTTTCCAAAAACTTTGATCAGGTTTTAGCCTTAAAAAATAAATCCCGGTACCGTGCCAACGTGCTCGATGTGGTTTCTGATATGCTAAATGAAAAAAACAGGGCTAAATATTTAGCGCAGGTTAAAAGTAACAGGGATAAAATAACCGCTACCGCATTAACCGATCTAAATACCTATTTAACGGATACTGAAAATAGAGATCCAAGCTCAATTTATGCTTATCTGAATATTTTACCGGCTCTTGATTTGCCCAATTTAACCGATGTTTTTACCCAAAAAATAATTGCCGATAGCCTTTCTTACATCACTACCCAGGCAGTGGGCACCAGGATAAAAGCAAATTTGCCTATCGATCAAAAACTGTTGGATGCGCAGTTAGATAGCCTTTCAACCCGTTACGATATATTATCGGCCTTTGATGATGTTAAAAAACTGGATAAAGTGCCGGCGAAATACAAAAAGCATGATGAAATTGCAAAACTGATGCTTTACAATTATCTGGGAGAAGAAAATGATTACCCTCAAACCATTACTTTATTGGATAAAATTGAGGTTAACGGAAAAAATTACTATGCATTCGAATTTGTTTACGCAGGCGAGGAGGAGAAAAAAACATTTATTGGCGTTTGCGGTTCTTTTGATCCTAAAAGTGATAAAATTACCTTAAAAGAATATAATTGTTATAGCGATTTCGAAGTAAAAAGCGATGATTGGCTAACACAGGCTAAAGCATTGATCAAGGCTTTGGAAGAGGAGTAAGGCCCAATCGAAATATTTAGCATAAGTTGTACCGATAACTATGTTTCTATGACAATTTTAAATGTTTTATAATGTATATTTGATTATATCGGTTCTATAACCCCAAATCCTTTCTCTCACTGATATACCATTATGGTACTCTAATATCTTTATTTAGATGAGTATTCCTTGATTCCGGTCACCGAATTGTTTATGCAATGATGATTGGTCTTACTTAAAATAAACATTTAACATCATGAGTAGAGACAAAAAGAAAGAAGTGAGCGTAAACAAGAAGACACCGTCAGATTATCAGTCGGGAAAAGGTAAATCGGCAAAAACAGAAATTGATCCTTTTGCCAAAAAGCCGGGTAAAAATGGTAAGTAACGATGCTAAAGTTCAGGCAAAGGTTTTTTTGTACGAACTCAACAATACCAGGCACGAATATGGCTTTTCTGCAAACGAAGAATGGACATTGGATTTGGCAACGAACAGCCAGAAAAAAGATCTCGAGAATAAATATTACCCCCTATTATCCATAACTATAGCGCCGGAAAATATGATGCTAATGCTGGACCTTTTAGAAGGTAAACTCGAAAACGCCGTAGGTCATATAAAAAATAGTTTGGGTAGTAAGAAAATTTCAAAAGAATCTACAAATTTGTTAGCTTATTGTGTGTTAAGGTTAAAACATTAGTAATCATATATAAAAAAGGTCCAAAATTTAAAAATTGGACCTTTTTTTCGGTCAAATGATTTTTATTCAGATGCTGCTTCCTCATTTACAAAGCTTTCTGCAATTTCGGTTAAAGAAACGTCTGTAGCTTTTTCATTTTCCAGTGTTTGCCCCAATAAATTAGCAACTTCAGTATGCCCCATGTTTTCGGCAAAAACTTTTAAGGTTCCATAAGTAGCAATTTCATAATGTTCTACTTTTTGTGCAGCTAAAATTAATCCCGCATCACGGATCATGGTTCCTTTGTCAGTTTCTTCAATAATTCCGTTGGCTTCTTCCAGCAAACCCGCCATGGCGTCACACTTTTTGGCCACAGCTTTCTCATCCATTAAGGCGAAAATCTGATCCAATGTTTCAATATGGCTTTCGGTTTCAGCAGTATGTTTATCAAATGCTGCTGCTAGTTCGCTACTTGTTGCCGCTTTTTTCATTTTTGGTAAAGCTTTCGCCAGGTGTTTTTCAGCCCAGTAAATGTCTTTTAACTCATCAATAAAAAACTGATGGAATTCTGAATCTTCCATTTTGCCGGTTTTGTTTTGTGGCTTAGCCGTTGATTTTAAGTTTACAGAAGACGTAGATTTTACATCTGATGCTTTGTCTGTTGTACTTGCTTTTGTAGCAGCAGATTTTGTTCCTGTTTTTGTTGTGGTAGCCATAGTTATAATTCTTTAATTGTATTTAAAGAACCATGGCTTTCACCAAAAGGTTTAAACAATCTCGTTTAAATACAAAAAGATTGTCAGGAAACCCAGAACGGTCAAATTTAATTGAAAGAGAGGCAAGAAATGATCAGGAAACGCTTACCGTGTTCTTATGTTGGTTTAAATAAGCCGTAATCTGGTTTAAGGTAATGCTTCTGGTTGCCCTTACAGCCGATTTTAATACTTCGCAACTCACACCCAGGCGGTTTGCCCAGTAATTACGATCGGTTTCTTCAGATAATAGGATAATTTCTTCTTTAATGCCTGTGGTTTGATTGAAGGTTTTCATGGTCGGGGATGATTAGATAAGGTGAATAACAATTGCAATCCTGCTTTTGTTTTGTAAATATAATGTTTTTATTGTTTATTAACAATCTGTAAAGCAGATGGTTAAAATGAATAACATAATAATCTATTAATTCTATTGTTTTAATATGGAAAAATGTAGCTAATTCTTAAAAACTACCCGCCGTTCTGAATTTACCAAGCTGTGAAAATGATTTCAGATTGTTTTTTTATTGACAAATAACAAGAAATGATAAAAGTAAGTATGAGATTATTAAAAAACGTTTTAGTATAGCTAAATGTTGTAGGTATATTTTACTTTGTGTATTTTTAATCCTACGTATTTTGCTTATAATTGCTGAGTTTTTTTACCGATTTATATGAATGACAAAAGGAGGGGTGAAATTATCCTGATTGATATTGAGCGTGGCATTGGAATTATTATGGACGAGAATAACCAGGATATTCAGTTCCGTTTAGATACCGTGGCCGGTTACATCGAGCTGAATTTAAAAGTAACTTTCGAGATACAGTTAACGGCACAGGGGCTTTCGGCCATGAGCATTGAGATACAGAGAGAAAAAGAACTGGTTCATGCTGTGTAAGCAATAACAATTTATTCTGCTGTGGGCAAACTGAAGTAAAAGGTTGATCCCTCGCCATACCTGCTCTCTGCCCAGATTTTTCCCTTATGCCTTTCAATTACTTCGGCACAGATGTACAAACCAACGCCAAATCCGGCAATGGTTTGTGTAACTGGACTTTCAACGCGGAAAAACCTGTCGAATAGTTTAGGGATATTACTTTCTTTAATCCCGATGCCCTCGTCTTCTACACTAACTACAAGTTCTCCTTTTCTTTTTTCGCATTTTATGGCAATAAACGATTCCTTTTTAGAGTATTTAGCTGCATTGCTGATCAGGTTGTTTACCACATTCCCGATTTTCTCACGGTCGGCATTTACCATCATCCCATCTGTTCCGATTACCTGAATAAAATGACTTGGCAAAATAACCCTGTTTTCTTCGGCAATGATCTGGATCAGCTCTACCAGGTCGAAATCAATTTTATGCAATTGGATCTTGCCCGATTCCAGCAATGAAACATTCAGAAAACCATCGATCATCAACGACATCCTTTTAAGCTGGACATTAATTTTGTTCAGTGTTTCTGTGGTAAAGTCGTTTTCGGTCTCTTTCAGTTTAAACTGTAGAAGCTGTACATAAGCATTCAGCGCGGTTAGAGGTGTTTTAAGCTCGTGGCTCACCATTCCTATAAAATCATTTTTCCTGATCTCATCCTGTTTATGCTCTGTAATATCCAGTACTGCCCCTGCAATATAAACACCCTTTCCCTGTTCGTTATAATAAGCTTTACCGGCCGTTCTTAACCATTTGGTTTTATGTTTTGGCCCCTTTAAATTAATCTGGTATTCTATGTTAAAGGCATCCCTATTGTGCAGTGCTTTCCTGATACTGCTGGTGAGAAATGATAAATTCTCCGGATTGATCAGCGATTTGGCTTCATCGAGATCCAGTTTGTTGCTTTCCAGTTCGTAAATCTGTTTGGCCCTTTCCGAAAGGAGGACTTTTTTGCTTTCGATATCGATATTCCATGAGCCCATTTCCGAGGCATCCATGGCTATTTTCAGTATATCTTTTGCTTTAAGCAGTTCTTTTTTAAAGTTTACCTGCTCCGTAATATCCTTAATAATGACCAAAATCCGCGTTACCTCGTTTTTGTCATTTTTTAAGGGCTGGTACATGGCTATGTAATAACCATCAGAAATCGGTGTGGATATTTTGAGCTCGTTCAGTGTAAGCGGCTCACCGGTTTTAAAGATGTCTTTTACACGGCTTAAAATCTGTTTTTGTAAACCAAGTTCCTGTCTAGCTTCCTCCTGGGCAATGCCTATTATTTCTTTTCTGGTTTTGCCCCAGATCTTTAAGATATTATCATTTGCATATTCGGTAATCAGATCCCGACCCCTCAGCACGCACATACCCAATGGAGCCTGCTCAAAAAAGCCCCTAAACCTTGCTTCACTTTCCGAAAGTTCAAATAAAATACTTTCCAGGTCATTTTCGTTGACCGGGATTTCTTTCAGTGAGCAAATAATATAGTCTGCCTGATTCTCTCCATGCAGTACCGGCGAAAATTCAAGCTCCCATTTTACATTTGGCGAATTGGAATAAATAGGATGGATAATTAAAGTGGCATTTACTTTTAGCTCGCTTACTTTGTTTACTGTTTTTATTAAGAGATCCTTTTCCCGGTTCGATAATAGGTTCGGGATCACATCAATATCATAAAATTTTAAACTCCCCCCAATCCGCTCTATTAAAGCCTGGTAGGCATCATTATGTTCTACAACCACCAATACGGGTTTTATCTTAAAAATAACTAAGGGTGATTTAGAATGTTTTAATAATGCCTTTAAGAATGAAGAGCTTAGATCGATCATAAAATTTGGTTGACACTTAACCAAATATAATCTTTAAGACGCTAACTGACAATAGGATTGCTATGGTTGCATAATATTTAGGCTGCAAAAATGTATTAATTAGCAAAAAAAAACATGTAAAATTCATTATATACAGGCTTAATAATAGTAAGAGTACTTATTTTTATAAATAAAATTAATTTTTGGCTAAACATTTTTACTGGTTCTGTGTTTCAGAAACAGGTAGATAATATTTTCGTTTGCCGTCCATTTTTTTGGCGGTTAGTTTGCAGTTACACAATAGATAAAACATGAGTCCCGAAAACATTTATTTAGAAGATAAGTGGCTACCTTTTAATGGATATTCGCCATTGATCAACGTTTACAGAACGTTCCACGATTTAACACCAGAAATAGAGTTCATCATCAATAGCCATACTTTTCCCGTCAACTTTAAAAAAAATAAATTTATTACATCGCCACTTCACCGTGATAAGTGTACATACCTTATTTTAAATGGCATTGTGAGGGGCTATATGAAAGAAGATAATCAGGAAATAACCACCTGGATTGCAAAAGAGAAAGAGTTTGTGGGCAACGTAAGTAATTTCTGGGATGAAAACGAACCTTCAGAAGAGTACGTACAGGCACTTGAAGATGTGGTGGCTATAGCCATCCCGTACACCATGTCGAAACTTTTATACCTCAATTACCACATTGTAAACTATGTAAGCCGAAAAATGACGCAGCTCCACTACCTGCAGGCCTGCGAGAGGGCACTTATATCACGTTTACAATCGGCAGAAAAAAGGTACTTACGTTTTACCCGCTCGTATCCCGAACTGATAAACAGGGTTCCGTTAAAATACATTGCTTCTTTTCTCTGCATGCGATTGGAAACTTTAAGTAGGATCAGGTCTAAATTGGCTTTGCAGTTTACCGAGTAAGATTTTATAGGTATAATTATACCGCTCCATTTGTTATTTTAATATCAAAAAATTGTAAACCTAAATGCTATAAATGAGTAGCAAAAAAATAAAATGTATGCCTTGGTTTAGTAAAACCGACTGATTTGTAATACATTTTGTCTCGAATTGTTATTTGAAATACTTAGGTTTTACCCATTAAAATAGTTTTTTGGTGTTTTTATTGAAAATTATTTGACTGTTAATCAGGTAGTTGTAATTTGTTTGTCAATAAAGCGCGTCATTTGCACGATTTAACATTTAAGGCTTATATTTTTTTAAAAATTTATATATATTTGTTCTTACCCTTTCGAGGGTATGTTTTTCATAGGTAGATGTAGGGTCAGAACAATGTTCTGGCCCTTTTTTGTTTTTAATCCCTCCAGAAAACCTATTTTTGTTCCATGATAAAAAAGAAAGTGATTGTTGCCGTTACAGGGGCCAGTGGGGCCATTTATGCCAAGGTTTTGTTCGATCAGCTTACTGTTTTAAAAGATCAGATCGAAGCGGTGGGCGTGGTAATGAGCGATAATGCAAAAGAGGTTTGGCAGTTCGAGTTGGGCAATCAAAATTACAACGGTTTTAAAGACTTCACTTTTTACAATAAAAATGATTTTAATGCACCTTTTGCTTCAGGATCGGCAAAATACGATACCATGATTATCGCTCCCTGCTCCATGGGTACTTTGGGGCGTATTGCTCATGGTATATCGAACGACCTGATTTCGAGGGCTGCAGATGTGGTACTGAAAGAACGCAGAAAACTGATTGCTGTAGTCAGGGATACACCTTTTAGCCTTATCCACATCAATAACATGAAAACTGTAACCGAAGCAGGGGGGATTATCTGTCCGGCAAATCCATCTTTTTACAGTTTGCCCAAAACCATTGAAGAAGTTGCCGCTACAGTAATCAGCAGGGTATTGGATCTGGCAGGTTTTGAGCAGGAAAGTTATCGATGGAATGAATAGTTTATTTTGAGCTTGGAGTTTTGAGTTGGGAGTTTGGGTGAAACTGTCAAATAGTATGTTAGTTGTCCAACCTCAAAACGCCAAATTCAAAACTCATCTTTTGTTGATACACTGTAATTTGTGTACTATGACAGCTTCTGGCTCCTAACTCCGAACAAAATTCTTATCTTTGCAGGCTCAATGAAAAAGGTCGCATTTTATACATTAGGTTGTAAACTCAATTTCTCTGAAACCTCAACCATCGGTCGCTTATTTACCGATGCAGGTTATGCTGTGGTAGAATTTCAGGATCAGGCCGATGTTTATGTGATCAATACCTGCTCTGTTACCGAGCATGCCGATAAAAAATGCCGCAAGGTGGTTAAAGAGGCTTTAAAATATTCGCCCAATGCATTTGTAACCATAGTTGGATGTTATGCGCAGTTAAAACCACAGGAAATTGCAGAGATTGAAGGTGTTGACATGGTTTTGGGTGCTGCAGAAAAATTCAGGATTGTAGAGTACATTACCGATTTAACCAAACAGCCTAAAGCAATGGTTCACCAGCAGAATATCGAAAAGGTAAACCATAATTTTATCGCTTCTTATTCAATAGGCGACAGAACACGTACTTTCTTAAAAGTACAGGATGGCTGCGATTACCCTTGTACCTACTGCACCATTCCTTTGGCGCGTGGTGCAAGCCGTAGCGATACCATTGAAAATGTGGTTAACCGTGCAAAAATGATCGCCGAAAGTGGTGTAAAGGAAATTGTACTAACGGGTGTAAACCTCGGCGATTTCGGTATTCGTAACGGCGAGCGTGAAGATAAATTTTTCGATCTTGTTAAAGCATTGGATGAAGTGGAAGGAATCGAAAGGATCCGCATTTCGTCAATAGAACCAAATCTTTTGAGTAACGAAATCATTGAATTCGTTTCCACTTCAAAAAGATTTGTACCACATTTCCATATTCCTCTACAGTCTGGCTCAGATAAAATTTTAGGCTTAATGCGCCGTCGTTACCGCCGCGACTTATATGTAGAACGTGTTGCGAAGATTAAAGAGGTAATGCCGCACTGCTGTATCGGTGTAGATGTAATTGTTGGTTTTCCAGGCGAAACCAAAGAAGATTTTCTGGATACCTATCAGTTTTTAAACGAGCTTGACATTTCTTATCTGCATGTATTTACCTATTCGGAACGCGAATTAACCGTAGCCGCCGAAATGAAAGGTGTTGTTGCAGGTAGCGAGCGTAACGAGCGCAGCAAAATGCTCCATATCTTATCCGATAAAAAACGCAGGGCTTTTTATGAATCCCAAATTGGCAGCGAAGCTGAAGTGCTTTTCGAAGCAGATCAAAAATCGGGTTATATGCATGGATTCACTAAAAACTATGTTAAGGTACGTGCCAAATACGATCCGGTGATGGTAAACGAACTAAAAGCTGTTAAACTGATCGAAATTACTGCCGATGGTGAAGTAGAAGTTGCTGAACTCGAAACGGTTTACGCACATCATTGATCCAGTCCTGAGTCTTTAGTCTGAAGTCCTGAATCTGTATTGCACAGTTTGTCATCCTGAGCGTAGTCGAAGGATCTTTTTCAGGTCAAATCCTTCAAAAAATACCGTCATTTCGACCGCAGTGCAACGAAGCGGAGAAATCTGCCGCGGACGACTCCACTCAAGAAAGCTGTCTCGAGATAGATCTCTCCATTCCACTGCGTTTCAGTCGAGATGACGACTTTTTTGTCATTCTGAACGCAGTGAAGAATCTTT
>NZ_DJDT01000247.1 GCF_002432345.1 Pedobacter sp. UBA5917 | reverse complement strand
CATTTGAGATATTTTAAGTAGTCTTTTTAATTAAGCAGTCGTCACCCTGAATTTATTTCGGGGTCTTTCATGCTAAAAAGATGCTGAAATAAATTCAGCATGGCGAACGATAGGACTTAGTTATTTACAAAGAATTCTTAAAAATAAATAATTATGAAATTCTGATTACTGCGTCCTTTTCTTTTCTTCTTCACTGGCCGAAGTTCTTTTTCTGGCAGCTGCCGGATTTCCGCCCAACCGGTAAGAGAAACTTAATGTAGCACTGCGCGTATCATTCTTCTCATAAAAACCATTGAGTTGATTTTCGTAGTTAACATCAATACGGTAAGCGTTGCCATAAAATAGGTCGTTTACTGCCAAACGTAACGTTCCTTTGCCTTTTAACAAGCTTTTGCTTACACCTGCACTCACATCATAAAGTTTTGCAAGTTTATAAATACCCTGTATGGTGGGAGAGGAATACCATGCGCTGATTTCTGCTTTTAATCCCTGTGCTTTATTTATTGTAAAGGCGTGGTTAGAACTCAGATAAATCCCCCAAACATGGTAATCATAACGGGCCTGTAAGTATCCCGACTTTTCCTTGCGGTAAGAACCCTGTGCATAGTTGTTGATTTCCCACCACGAAGCCGGTTTGATCGGAAAGGAAGCTGAAATGCCCATCTCCTGGCTTAAATCGAGGTTTCTTTGGGTGTCATAAAAAAGTTTTGAGGCATTATCCTGCACGCTAATGTTGCTGAAATAATCAACTGTCCGCCTCAGATATAATGAAATATTATATTGTTGCTTATAGGTATAACCCAATTCGCCATTATAAATAAAAGCTGGTTGCAGTGCAGGGTTTCCTTCAAGATAAGTATATGGACTGGTATAGGACTTAAAAGGATTAAGTCTCCAGTATTCGGGTCTGCTGATCCTCGAATTATAGGTGAGGTTTACTTCGTGATCTTTATGGAATTTATAAACAACGAAAAGAGTTGGAAAAAGCTTAAAATAGTTGTTCTTATTGTTGCTATTTAATACGATCGATTTGCCATTTGTACGGGCATATTCGCCACGTAAACCTCCTTCAAAACTCCATTTTCCTACCTCACCGGTAAGACTCGCGTAAATGGCCGATATGTTTTCGGCATATTCAAAGCGGTCGCTACGGCTGCTCATCAATTCAGGACCGCTGGCTGGGTTATTATAGAAATCAAAACTGTTGCGAGTACGGATACTGCTGTATTTAAGCCCGGATTCAAATGTCCATTTCTTCCAGAATTTATCTGTATAATCCAGTTTTCCTGAGTAGATATCAATATTTTGGTTAGAAGGCGTAAAAATATGGTAATTATCACGCAGTAAACTACCGTTACCCAATGTTCCATAAGTATCAACCTGCTGACTGTTTTTATTTTGATAAGGCACATAATCTAGATCAACATTAATGTTTCTGCCATTGGTATCCAGCTTAATCTTGTAGTTAAGGTTAAAGCTGTACTGAGATGCTTTTCCATTGGATAAGTTTTGGGTGTGCAGAATAGAATCAGGTTGCACAGCATGATTATTAACGATGGTGGTTAAGATATTGTTCGGTCTGCTATTGGTGCCATTGTAGCCATTTACCAAAATGCCAAGCACCTGTTTATCGGTGAGATTGTAGTCTGCGCCGATTTTATAACTATTGGCGTTCCCTGAACGTAATCCGGACTTTTCATTCCTCCAGTCAGAATAACTGCCTAGAGTGTTATAGATAATGTATTCGCTTTCTGTATGGTCTTTTTTACGTCGGCTATAACCATAACTGCCATATACATTCAACTTATCTTTACGATAATTGAATACCATGCTTGAGTTATAACTGCCGTAGGTTGATTGGGTGTAAGCGCCAGAGAGTACCACATTAAAGCCATCGCCCTTTGGCTTTTTGGAAATAATATTGATTACTGCGCCACCCTGGGCATCGTATCTGGCTGTAGGATTGGCTATAATTTCTATTTTGGCAATATTATCCGAAGGTAAACTGCGGAGGTAAGCGGCCAGATCTTCACCTGATAGCCTGATTGGCTTATCGTCCATATAAATCACAACGCCTTTATTGTTTGCTGTTATGCCACCATCAAAGCGCGTTTGTACACCAGGTGCTTTCCCCAATGCATCCCAAACGGTTGCACCACTGGCTACTATGCTATTTTCTACATTAAATATCACCCGGTCTATTTTCCTTACAATAACCGGTTTTGAAGCCGATACCGTTACCTGTTCCAGGGTTTTATCATCACTGGTTATTGCTATTGTTATTGAATCGGCTGGAAGATTTAATGTTTTGCTGAAATTTTGATATCCAACCGCATTCGCAAGCAAAATATAAGCTCCTTTTAAAGGTTGTTGGAAGCTGAAGAACCCGTTTTTTGAAATCTGTACCGCTATAGTCGAATCTGCACGGCGCAGACTAATGGTTACCCCATCTATTGGTGCTCCAGATTTATCGATGATTAAACCTTTATGCAATTGCGCAAAAACCATCAAAGGAAAACAGCTGAAAAGGAGTAAGGTTAATTTTTTCATTCCTCAAAACTAGATGATAGCCTTGTTAAGCAAAGTTAATCTCGGTTAAATAAGGTTAAATCGTCCACTCACACTTCCATTGATAAAATGATTTGTTCATTTTAGGAGAATGAAATGGCTTAGGTCGAGATATGTTTTTCCGTTAGCGATCATTACGCTGATCATTAGCCTCTGTTTGCAATGTGCGTGGATCAGACAGCTATATCTTGCACAAAGAAAATCGGTATCAACCGAACTGGAATTTATTGTTAGTGACGCTTCAAAACAGATAACTTATAAGAGTATTGCCAAAGGGCATGAAAAAAGTGCCCGCTTTCAGCAATTTTTCCTTTCCCAGGAATGGTTGTCGCTTAGGCAGGCTTTTGATGAGCTAAAGGTAGACAACCTTCGGAGCCAGTTCCATTACGGGATTACCAATGATAGTTCGGTGGTTGAAATGAAAATGTCGTTCCTGAATGATGCCAAAAAGAAAATTGATCATAAAGCCAGCGCTGTTACCGATGGTAAATCGCAGCGCGAAGTTTCGATTGAAGATCAGCGTGATTTAAAAGTGATGGATAGCCTGATCAATCACCGGCTTGATCTCCTTGGCATACAGATTAATAGGAACTACGCCCTTTACGATTATTCGGAAGGAAAATTGGTAATGGGAAAAATACCAACTAAAACATCTTCTTCTTTTATCAGCGGGAAATATACTTATAACCTAAAGTTTCAGAACAGGTATCAGCTGGTGGTTCCAAATATAAGCTGGCTGATTATCTATCAAATGAGGTATTACCTGGTTTCGTCGTTTTTAATGTTGCTACTTACTGCTGCAGCTTTTTATTTGCTGATCAGGTTAATGAAAAACCAGCAGCTTTATGCGCAGGCGAGGATGAGTTTTACCAGTAACATGACGCACGAACTGCAAACCCCAATCTCGACCATCTCCGTTGCGCTCGAATCGATTAAAAAGTACCATTTAATTGATGAGCCCGAAAAACTGGAGAATTACATCAATATCAGCCGGCACGAATTGCAGCGCTTACAGGCCATGATCGAAAAAGTACTCAAGCAGGAGCAGATGGATCTGGGAAAAACAAAATTGCAATTTAGCCTCTTTGATATACAACCGGTACTGCAACAGGTAATATACGCCATGGATGTGCAGGTACGGGAAAAAAATACAGAACTCGTATTCCTGAAATCGGATGAACCCTGTTTCGTTAAAGGTGATGCCATGCACATTTCGAACGTAAGTTATAATCTGATCGATAATGCCATTAAATATTCGCCTGTACAATCTAAAATTGAGGTATCCTGCAATATTGCGGACCATAAATTAACGATCAGCTTTAAAGATAACGGTCCGGGGATTAGCGAAATTTACCAGCAACAGG
The DNA here is from genome assembly GCF_002432345.1 of Pedobacter sp. UBA5917. Taxonomy (GTDB): domain Bacteria; phylum Bacteroidota; class Bacteroidia; order Sphingobacteriales; family Sphingobacteriaceae; genus Pedobacter. The sequence goes on along the minus strand of NZ_DJDT01000247.1, from coordinate 9,340 downwards.
TTTTTGAGCGGTTTTTCAGGATTTTTAATCAGGATAATATACACAATGTGAAAGGATCGGGTCTGGGTCTTCATTATGTAAAGCAGGTGATAGAATTGCATGGCGGCCGTGTTGATCTGCACAGTAAACCCGGAAAAGGAAGTAATTTTATGATTATTTTGCCATTGTATGAAGAAAATTAAGGTTTTGTATGCTGAAGATGAGCCTTTTTTGGCCCGTATTGTTCTGGATGGCTTAACCAGTAGTGGTTACGAGGTTAACCTGGCTTTAGATGGCGCATTGGCCCTGAAACAATTTCAGGAACAGAAACCTGATATATGCGTACTGGATATCATGATGCCGCAGAAAGATGGCTATACACTGGCCGCAGAGATCAGAAAATCCGATCCCAATATCCCCATTATATTTTTGAGTGCAAAAGCCCTTACCGAAGATGTGGTTATGGGATTTAAAAGTGGCGGTAATGATTACCTTAAAAAGCCTTTTAGTATTGATGAACTGCTGGTGCGCATGGAGTCGCTTTTAAAAAGATTTGGGCATACAAATAGAGAAGATAATAATCTGAACCAAAAATACCAGTTCAGGAGCTGTGAACTGGATCCGGTTGCCCAAAAGTTAAAAACTTCTGTAGGCGAATATTCGCTTTCCTATAAAGAAACCGTATTGCTCGAGTTATTATTGAAAAACCAGAACAGTATTCTGGAAAGGGAAGATGCCCTGATCAAAATCTGGGGAGAAGATAGTTTTTACAATGGCCGTAGCATGGATGTTTTTATGGCACACCTGCGCAAGCTTTTAAAAAGTGAACCCGAAATCCAGATCATCAGTTTAAGGGGAGTAGGATATAAGCTGATCTGCTGAAGTTAAGTGTTTAGATAAACTAACAAGCTTTATATGGCTTCATATTGATTAAGTAGATCATGTATAAAGTTATTATAATGCTCCCGCATGGGCAATTCAAAATCAGTGAACAAACTACGTTTATCGACTAAAACATGTTCTTTTGTTTTTGGATTAAAGCCTTCTTTTTTCAGGTTTTTCCAGTAAAAGCCTACTCCCCGTTTTTGCCATGCAGGAAGATTATTGAAATTGATACCGTATTGAAATAACAGTTCGTTTTTTGCTGCAATACTGATCCCCTCAATTTTAGAAGTTGCCTGCTTTACCGTATGATTATCTTGTCTTAAGCGCCAATAGCAATGTGCATTTAATGCATTTCTATGTGCATCTTCGTTACGCCATCTGAAATAATCTTCTACCAGATTTCTGTTTGGAAGCTCCGAAATGCGGCAATCAAAAGCCCCTACATTACCAAAAAGAGATGAAAATTTAGCGCTGGCTTCACCGGCCAGAAGAGAAATGTATTTCCTTATCTTTCTGCCAAAAACATTTTCATTGGGATGAAATAACAATGATATTTCATCACTTTGGGTATAACCGTAAATAACGTTGAAACCGCAGTTCATCAGATGTTTTACCGTTTCAACCATCAGATCCCTGAATTTTTCATCGAAGGGTGCTTCGAACGGATGCACTTCTTTTGTGAGTTTGGTAAAACCTCTACCATCAATTCTGGCTACAATATATACCTCAGGTACAATGCAACGATCCTGAGCGGTTTCATAAACCCTCATTTTAACATCTAAATCATCAAATTTCATCCGACCATGGTTTTATCGTAAATGTATTGTTTTCGGCTGTTACATAATATAGTTCGTCGAATCCTTCGCTAAATGACGGTAAATCTAGCTTTTTAAAGGTTCCCCTTATGCCAATTTCCGGGATCTTCTCCTTCCCCGAACGTTGATTATTGCGTTCAATGGCATCAGATAACTTCGATTGAAAATAGTAACCAGTTATTTTAAATTTATTTGCTTTTGCAATGCTGATATATTTTGCTCTTTCCTGTAGTGAAGGATTTGTATTATCTACCACAAAAGGCTGAGAGGTGAGCATGCAGGTTTCGATAAACCTAAGTTCTTTATTTCGGGTATTCAATAAATCCATGGAAATGTGAACATGTGTTTTAAAAAACTTCTCTTTAAAAAAAGTAGTTTTTCCCGTTGCCTGAATGCCACAAAATATGATTGCTTCCATAAGCTCAAATATTCAATTTTTGTGGATATAAAAAGAAGGATAATGGTTATTTTTCTTTATTTAACAATGTAATGAGCGGTTTAATTAAATTTAGGAGGCTATTTAAAGTTTTAATTTCTTTTGTATGGATGAATTGAGGTATTGCAATACCTGAAAGGGATGCTTGCAGTAATTAAACATCTTTAAAAGATCAACTGTGATTAGTTAGGCAAGAGTTATTCTGATCTAATTTTTCTTTAAAAAAATGCATAATTTTAATTCGAAAGAAAAAATATGCTAAATAAGATTGCCTTTATTTTATTGATTGCTTTAATGCTATCCAACTTTGTCGTAATCCTTTGCGTTGCACAGAAAACAGCGCCGAATAAAAGTTTTCAGATTTCCGGGGAATTGAGAGGTCTGTCGACCAAATTTCTCGTACTCCGTTTCGTTGATAACCGCGGTAAGGACATAACCGATACCTGCTATATTACAGACGGTAAATTTGTTTTTCGAGGCAATATTGAGGAGCCTACTTTGGCGATGATTACAGGAAGAGTAAATACTAAAAATTACGATGATCCCAATACATTACGCTTCTTTATTGAGCCAAAAAAAATATCAATTTCCATTGCAGAAGATAATTTTAACAATGCTCAAACAACCGGATCCGCTACCCAGACCGATATAGATTTGCTGAATAGACAAAATAGTGAACTTTTAATTAACCTGAGAAAGTTGTCTGAGCGGAGGGCAGCTTACAGCAGGAGCATAAGGGGATCATCCGATAAAGACTCGATTTCTTTGTTGGTGAAGGAACGAGAGCTAATACATTCCGAACTAATGGCTGTATCAAATAAGATCAGGTTTAATAAAATAGATTTTATTAAAAATCATCCTAAATCATATGCCAGCCCATATCTGTTCTCTGAACTTATCAACGACCATTCCATACCAATTTCTTTGATTAAATCCATATATCAGGGTTTCGACGGAAATGTAAAGCTGAGTAAGTTAGGGCAGGATAACCTGCTGAGAATTAATAACAGGGTTACAAGTGATGAAATGGAACTTGTAAAAAACAATTTCAATCTGGAAAAGGTTACTTTGAAAAATGAGTTGGGTGAGAAAATCAAACTCAGTAATTTTTTAGGGAAAAACCTGATCATAGTTGACTTTTGGGCAAGCTGGTGTGTACCGTGTGTGAAATCAAGTCCACACCTCAAAAAAATCTATAATTCTTATACTGAGAATGGCCTCCAGGTTATTGCAATATCGATTGATAAAAAATATGACGATTGGATCTCGGCCATTAAAAAAAATGGATACGATATTTTCGTCAATCTTCGTGATATTCCAGATCGGTTGCTTACTATAGAAGATCTGAAAAATACAGATGAAATACCTTTAAGCAGAAAATGGGGCGTCGACTATATTCCAAGTATTATGTTATTTGATAAGAATGGATCATTGATCTCAAGATTTGATAAAATAGATGATCATTATAAAATTATTGGCTTGGAAGAAAAGATCAAAGAATTTTATGGAAAATAAACATTAAATAGTACAATAATGCTTCTTGCCTTTACATTTATCCTAAAGTTTAAATATTAAAGTGATAAAACTCGTTATTAAATAAAAGTCCTTAAATGGATTTTAACTAAAGTTTCTAGTTTTGGAGTTTGACGCCCCGTTGTTTCGGTTACCTATCTGTGTTAAGCGCTGGTATGTTCTTTTCTAATTATTCTTCTCAATTAATTCAATAATTTTTAAAGCAACACCCTTTGATGATTGGAAATTTTGCCCTGTCACAATTCTGCCGTCTTGTTCAACATAAGATTCATTTCTCTTTGAAAAATTAAAAGTTCCTCCTCTTTCTACAATTGTCTTCTGAATCAGGAATGGAAAGTGTTTAAAATATTCTCCGTCCTGTTTTTCGAAAGAGTCGGGATAACCGCTTACTTTTTTTCCTTCAATTAAGAATTTGCCATTTTTAGTTTTTAGGTTAATTATGCCTGCTGTTCCATGGCATACCGAAGAAATAATACCATTATTATCTTGGTACACCTGCATAGCAATGCCTTGGATATCTGAATTTTCAGGAACATCGTACATAGCACTTCCACCTCCGATATAATGAACTGCTTTGTAAATTTTATAGTCAACTTCTTTAGGGGGTATTGTATGTTCTATGGCATACATAAAGTCTCGATTATATAAATATTTCTTCTGCAAGCTATCAGAGGTATTGATATAGGCCAAAGGAATAGCACCGCCCCTGGGGCTTACAAAATCAACAGTATAACCTGAACTTATAAAAGTATCATAGGCATTTACGATTTCGGCAAAGCTATTTCCTGTTGAAATTGTTGAGTTTCCGTAATAATGCGCATTGGAAACAATAAATAATATTTTTTTGCCTGATTTATTGCTGGTTTTGCTACTTGCAGATTTGCTGATTATTTTCCATTCGCCCTGAATTTTTTTTAGTAGAAACATATCCATAAATTCTTGTTTTTTTTCGGGAATGAGAATTTCAGCCTTTGCAATTGCAATGTCACTATAGGATTCTATCGATATGATTTTCCCTAAACGGCCGTTAAATACTCCTTTGTTCCCCTTTTGAAACCAGGTCAGATATTCTGAAATTGGAACTATCCATAAAGGTTTTTCTTTGTGGCTTAAAAAAAGATTGGCTTCTGAATAAAAAGCCTTATTGATATTGTCAGATTTATTATAGGATGTGCCTTCAATATAATTTTGAATACAGTTTTCAATCAGAGACTGTTCCGATTGTGAGTAAGTCAAATTTGACAGTAGTACAAATGTGATTGCAAGAAAGATTTTTTTCATAAACTTAGGATTTTAACGTTTTAAGAAATGTTCCTCAAAACTATATTGATCAAGTTTTAAATCATTCCAGGTTTATCATACAGGAGTACAAATGTATATTTTAGGAGTACAAATTTGTTTTTTGGTAATTTGAAGGCGTAGTTCCGGTTATTTTTTTAAATACACTATAAAATGTACTACTGGAATTAAAGCCAGATTCAAAACCCACGGCATCTATTTTGAACTGTGTACTTTCTTTTAATAACCGCTTTGCTTCATCAATTCGATATTCATTAACGAAATGGGTAAAGCTTTTATTCAAATTATCATTAATAAATTGCGATAATAATTGAGGACGAATATTTAATTCTTTTGCCAGGATTGATAAAGTGAGTTCAGTATTGGTATATACTTTTCTGCTTTCAAAAAGTATATTAATTTTTTCTTGAATTTCGATTACTAGCTTTTCATCTATTTTGTTTATGTATTTTTCTTTATTAATGCCCTGAATTATTGTTTTGTTTTTCGCATAATAAACAAGAAGTATTGAGATGTAAAAACTGAAGGAAAAAGTTAAAGCGCCCGAAATATATGAAGTATATCTAGCTAAAGAATAGGAGAGCCAAATTGCAAAAACACCGAATATAACCGATAATATCCAGGTATCCTGATAATTGATCTGATTACGTTTGGTTATTAACTTCTTAAAGATTTGGTTAGCCTCAAAGATGGATAATAGAATAAAAATAAGCCATTGAGCATTTATGAAGTAATAAATTATCCCTCTCCACACTTCAGGGTTTTCCTTGTATGGAAAAAGAAAACCAAACACGCTAATGGTTATCACTATTAAAGTGAGGCTATACTTTGCGGTAGAATGATTAAGGTTTTGAAGTATTGATCTAACAAAAAAATATAACAGGGGGCCAATTAGAAAACAGGCCGACAAACCTATTTGTAAATACGTTCTAGATAACTGTGGATTGAAATTATAAAATACTGATTTTCCTATTCTGATGCTTAAAGACAATAATAACAGTCCAAGAAATAAATCAGATTTGTTTTTGTTCTTTTTGAAGAATAATAAATACAAACTTAAAACAACACTATTAAAAACACCTAAAGCACTAAAAAAAAATAGTAATTGATTGCTAATGTTCATGAAATAGAAAATATACTTCTTCTAGAAATTGTTGTTTACAGTAGGTTAATATACTCGTTACTTTAATGCCTATATCTCTTCGATAAGGATATATACAAACTAAAACTATCGAGCAAGTTTTTTTACAATACTACATAAAAATATCAATATGACTAACTGCTTGTTTATTTGAGTTAATTAGGTAATAACCTCAATTGTGGCTTTTTTACGGGCCAAACCGGCTATCAATTTGATTACAGGCTGCGCCTTGATGAAATTCCGTAAAACAAAAAACCCGACTATTGTCGGGTTTCGTTCTTGTTGGCGGAAAGCGAGGGATTCGAACCCCCGGACCTGTTACAGTCAACAGTTTTCAAGACTGCCGCATTCGACCACTCTGCCAGCTTTCCGGAGGCAAAAGTACGAACTCCGCTTAAATCTGCAAACTATGAATGCTTTTTTTTTATATAAACTTGATAATTCCTTAACACAGAGGGAGAAAAAATTATTTCTTCTGGATGTTTTCTTCGATCGGCTCCGTTTTTTTGAATAAATTGAAGGTAGGACGGATAATTTTAACACTCCGCTTGCTTACGTCAACACTGGCATTGAGTTCGAAACCGATCAATAAAATCAACGAATTGAGGTAAAGCCAGATCATTACTACTATTAAGGTGCCAATAGAGCCATAAACCTTATTATAGGAAGCGAAATGATTGATGTAGAAAGAAAAACCCCAGATAGTGAGAAAAGCCAATATAGTGGCCAGCCATGAACCAGCACTGAACAAACGCCATTTTTTACTGTGCGAAGGACCGTATCGGTATAAAATGGAGATGGTAATAAAATATAGCGTAGCCAATAATGCCCAACGCGTAAAGTTTACTGTATAAACTAGAAAACTATCCTTTAAGTGCAGTTCGTCATTGATTTTATTGAGCAAAACCTCACCTAAAGCCATCGCGCTAATACAGATGATGATCGAGAAGCAGATGATAACAGTTAATATCAATGCAATTAAACGCTGCTTTAACCAACCCCTGGTCTCTATAATCAGCGATGATTTGTTAAATGCTTTTATCAGGTTTTTCACTCCATTGGTAGCAAAGAACATCGCCGATAAAAAACCGAACGACAACAAACCTTTATTTTGCTTTTTGATGATATCTTTTAAAGTGCTCTCAAAAGCGTCAAAAGCATTGTGTGGCAGCACCAATTGTATCAAATTTAAAAGTTGATCCTGGAAACCTTTAATCGGGATAAAAGGAATCAACGTAAATAAAAAGATAATGCCAGGAAAAATGGCCAGCATAAAACTATAGGCCAGCGATGAAGACTTGTTAACTAAGGCATCTTTACCAATTTCGCGGAAGAAAAATGTAGCAACGGTATATAATGGGAGTGGGCTAAAACCGGGCAGAATACACCCTTTGGTCCATTCTATAAATCTAGAATAGAACTTAAGATGTAATAATTGCCTGTGTAACCATTCCATTGCAGCTGTTAATTAAAAAATTGCGATAACTTTTCCATAAAGTTTTCGGGCGGGTTGGTTGGCTTATTCTTCTTCATGTCGACAAAAACAAGCGTAGTAGCCCCAATGTTTATTAATTCTTCATTTTCATTATACAGTTCGTACTCAAAGAAAATGCGGATACCCGGCAGGGTTTTAATAATGGTTTTAACGGTAATTTCCTGATCGTAAAGCGCCGGTTTAATGTATTTGCACTTCAGTTCCAATACAGGCATCATAATGCCATCTGCTTCCATAGAACTGTAACTCATGCCTAAACTGCGCAACATTTCTACACGTCCAACTTCGTAATATTGCGCATAATTGCCATAATACATATAGCCCATCTGGTCGGTTTCGCCATAGCGAACCCTGATTTTTGTACTGTGGCTATACATTATTTAAAGATATTTCTTTTGTTTAAAGCTTCACGGTATTTTTTTGCGTTGATTTCGTGTTCTGCTTTAGTTTCGGCAAAATTATGATAGCCCGAAAAATCTTCTTTGGCACACATGTAAATGTAGTTGTTTTTGTCGCGGTTTAATACGGCATCAATCGCATTAATGCTTGGCATCATAATTGGCCCAGGAGGTAAACCCGCATATTTATAGGTGTTGTAAAGCGACTGTACCTGCAATAATTTTCCGGTTACCCTTTTTACTGTAAAATCGTTATTGGCGAAAATCACGGTAGGATCGGCCTGTAATAAAATTCCTTTATTTAAACGGTTTAGGTATAAACCTGCTATAATCGGCATTTCTTTATCATATAGCGCTTCTGCATCAACAATTGAGGCCAATGTATATACCTGGGCAGGTGTTAAGTTTAAACTTGCTGCTTTTTGTTTACGGTCGGCATTCCAGAATTTATCATATTCCTTATGCATGCGCTCAAAGAAATCGGCAGGAGAGATATTCCAATACATTTCGTAGGTATTCGGAATAAACATGGCGTAAACGTTATCCTGGTTAAAACCATATTTACTGATCAATGCAGTTGAGTCTAAAACATTGATGAAACTTAATGAATCAGCCTCGAGGTTGCTGGCCAGGTAGGCAGCAAAATTCTCTTTCTTACGAATATTCTGGAACTTTAATTTAACAGGATCCTGGTTTCCGGCTTTAATCAGATTGATCAGTGTACGGTTGGTCATTCCCTTTTTCAAACGGTAACGGCCGGGTTTTACACTGGTAGCCAGGTTCATTTTTCCGGCAGCGGCTGTAAAAGTGCCAATGCTTTTTACCAGGTCTTTCTTTTTAATCTCAGCTAGTAAATCATCGTAGCTACTTCCGGTTTTGATGTATAAATATTTTTGGTTTTCGGTAATGTTAGGGGCAAAGTAAAGCCTGTAAAGGTTCAGTGCAAAGTAACCGGCAATTAAAATTACAACCAGCGCCACAATTATTGCCGCTTTTTTGCCGGTACTCATCGTCTTTTTTTCTACTTCAGTCATCGGTATCTTATAAGTATATTATTGTTGTTTATTGGAAAGGGTAATATTGATTTTGGTACCCAGTGGTACTTTGGTTAACGAATCGGCTAACATCGGATCCTGTTTTACGATAACGGCAGCGGCACTATCGGTTACCGGTCCATCATAACTGATGATACCAAGGGTTAAGTTCGAACCCCTTAAGCTGAATTTTGCTTCGTCCATGGTTAAACCCATTAATTGTGGGATATCCACTTCTTCGTTTCCGCGGCCGTCGCCAAGTACCAGATTGATCCTCGAACCTACCGGAACAATCTGTCCGGCAGTAATCGGTTGACCGCCAAAA
>NZ_DJDT01000026.1 GCF_002432345.1 Pedobacter sp. UBA5917 | reverse complement strand
TCGCAGGTTTTAAAAACCTGCGAGGTCTAAAGCAATATCCCAATAATTAATATCTTTATAAAAATTTGAACGGATAACCGTTCTTTTGATCGATAAGATAACGATCCAAACCTATTAAAACATGAAAATCCTATATATTCTTCCTTTGGCCATGATGCTAAGCTGCTGTTCATCGGTAAAAAACCAAACCAGCCCTACCGACACGGACAAATTAGACACCCAGTTATTAAAAGATGTTGAAGTGTTGTCATCAGATGCTTACCAGGGCCGTAAAACCGGCACAAAAGGAGCTGAAATGGCAAGGGCATATATTATCGCAAGGTTCCAAAAATTGGGCTTAAAATCCTATCCACAGCATGTAAACTATGCCCAGGAATTCACTTTTAATGGCAGGGGCGGCACAAAAGTAAACGGAACCAATATTATCGGCTACATTCCGGGCAAAGGAACCAATGTAATTGTTGTTTCTGCACATTACGATCATTTGGGGGTAATTAAAGACGAAGTTTATAATGGTGCCGACGATAATGCTTCAGGAACTGCAGGTTTATTAAAAATTGCGGCTTATTTTGCGAAAAATAAACCCAATAACACTATCATTTTTGCGTCCTTTGATGCAGAGGAAATGGGTTTGCAGGGCGCAAAAGCATTTGTTGGCAATCCGCCCGTGAATATCAATACCATTGCAATAGACCTGAATATGGATATGATCAGTCACAGCGATAAAGATGAGTTGTATATCTGTGGAACTTTCAAATATCCCGATTTAAAGAAATACGTTGATACCACAAAAACCAACATCAAATTACTTTTCGGTCATGATGATCCTAAACAGGGCCATGATGACTGGACCAACCAGAGCGATCAGGGCGCTTTTAATGCCAAAAATATCCCGTTTTTATACTTCGGAGTCGAAGATCATAAAGATTACCATAAAGCCACCGACGAATATTCGACCATTACTAAACCATTTTTCAGCAATGCCGCAAACGCTGTACTGGATGTTGTAAAAAATATCGACAAACAAACTGGTTTACAGCAATTGTTAAAAGATAAAATGATGATGATGGATAATCCAAGAAAATCAGAAAGATTCTAAAAATTTTACAATATAAGTTAAAGCCTGCCCCATTCGGCAGGTTTTTTTATGCCTGAATTTTTCTAAAACAAAAATTATCAAACTGATTATCAATAAATTAAAATATTCACTATAAAAATAGTTTGCAAACTATTTTTATAGTAGTAACTTCATATAACCGAACTACAAAAATAGTTGATATGATAAAAGAACTCACAAAAGCAGAAGAACAGGTAATGTTAATCCTTTGGGAAATGGGCGAAGCCCTGGTAAAAGATGTTATCGAAAGAATGAACGAACCTAAACCTGCCTACAATACGGTTTCAACGGTAATCAGGGTGCTGGAAGGTAAGGGTTTTGTTGACCATAAGGCTGTAGGCAATACACACATCTACTTCCCTATTGTAAAAGAAACTGATTATAAACGTTTTGCATTCGACAAAGTGATGAACAATTACTTCGAAAACTCTTACGAAAGCCTGGTATCCTTTCTGGTAAAGGAAAAAAGCATGAGCACCGAAGAGCTTAACGAAATTATCCAATTGGCAGAGAAACTTAAAAAAGACAAGTGATGAGCTGGCTGTATTATTTACTCGAAGCAAATCTATACCTGATCCTATTTTATGGATTTTATAGATTATCCCTACACAGGGAAACCTTTTATTCATTAAATAGGTATTACCTGATTTTCAGTTCGATACTGGCTTTTATACTTCCGTTCTTTCAACTGGGATTTTTAAAAGCACCTGTAATTGAGCAGATTAATATCGTTTCCACAGAAACGGCCGACCCTGTTCAGGTTACTGAAAATCTTACTATAAAACCTTATCAGACAGGTATTTTCACCTTCGACAATATCATTATTGCTGTTTATATTTTAGTTGTTACTGTGTTTTTAATTAAACTGTTTTTTGGTTTGTCCAAAATCATCAGGATGTTGAAATTGCCTTCTCTCAAGCTTGAAAATGGAGTAAAAGTGATCGATTTAAAAGATTCAAAAATTGCCTTTTCATTCTTCAACCTGCTATTTTTAGACCCTTTACTGCCTGAGAAAAGCACCATAATCAAACACGAACTGGTACATATTAAACAGCGGCACAGCTTAGATGTGCTGTTATTTGAAATAATCCAGATTATCAACTGGTTTAATCCCGTTTCTTACCTGGTTAAAAAAGACATCAAACTGATCCACGAATACCTTGCCGATGAAGAAACAACCAAGGGCCAAATTGAAAAATACCAATATGCCATGTTTCTCATTCAAAACTCAACTGGTGCACAGAACTTAACCCTCACTAACCAAATATTCAGTTCATCAATTTTAAAAAAACGAATTAGTATGCTCAATCAAAAGAAATCAGCACGCTGGGCAAGGCTCAAACTGCTATCCGTACTGCCAATTACCATGGGAATTTTATGTACTTCTACCCTGGCTTTTACAAAAGATTATGGATTTGTAGAACTTGGCACCACTTTAAACAAATTTCCTGCAAAACAGGATACAGTTAAAAAGCCTTTCGATACCAATGATGGTATACATGTACCAAATGTAAAGGAATTATATTTGGCCCTGCGTAGAGATCCTAAAACGCAAAAGTTAACTACCTATACAAAAAAATTAATATTGTTAAATGGTAAAGAAATAAAAGCAGGCACTAGTGGTGGGGTAAAAAATATCCAGCATATGATTACACTAACTGGATCTGCTGCAAAAGCAAAATATGGCGAAAGGGGGGCAAATGGTGCTATAGAGATTATTAGTTCAAATCCTGAAATAGTTGGTCTCCCTCCACAAACTAAACCTGCTAATCCTTCTCAAAAAACTGTAATCTTAGCGCCCCCGCCCCCAGTTGGGAGAGACACAACAAAAAATAAAAAATCACACAAAGAACCTATTAAAGCTCGCAAAGCTGCAATCGCAAATAAAATGGAACAAAAATATCAAACGAATGCTAGTAACAAAATACCAGATATTAAGTTAGAAGATATCAATACTTCAAAAGTAGAACAGAAAAAAGTACCACAATTGGTATTGGAAATGCACCAAGACGAAATTGTTAAGCGCAAAAATGATAAATTAACCATTAATATACCTCAAGGTGCCATTGCCGAATTAACCGTCTACAATTCGACTTATGATAAAGCTTTTTACAAAAGTGCAGATTACAGGAATGATTGGAATGCAAAAGAACTCCCAGATGGAAACTACCCTTACAACTTTGTATTTAGAAAAGATGGAAAAGTAGTTGGTGGAAAAAGCGGTTTTGTGCAAATCCATTAATTACTGCGGCACATACACCACATACTTTGTTTCGAAGAAATCTTCCTCAAAATAAGCTGAAAGCGGGTATAATTCTGCTTTCAGTTTCGATTCTTTAATCTCCTCAGCTAAATCGCCCCCTTTTAAATACAAAATCCCATTTGGAATGGCATTTAACGAGTCTTTTTTAAATTTCCCCTGTATCCATGGATAAAATTCGCCCAAACGCGTAACCGCCCTCGAAACAATAAAATTGAACTTATCTTTAATCTGTTCGGCCCTTAAATGATCAGCTTTTAAATTCTCCAAACCCAGTGCCGAAGCCACTTCTTTTACAACCTTAATCTTCTTACCGATAGAATCTACCAGATGAAACTGTGTTTCAGGGAACAAAATTGCCAGTGGAATACCCGGAAAACCACCTCCTGTGCCCACATCAAGCACCGATTCACCTGCTTTAAAAGTACATACCCTGGCTATCCCCAACGAATGTAACACATGGCGTTCGTACAGTTCTTCAATATCTTTTCTCGAAATTACATTGATCTGTGCATTCCAAAAGCTGTATAATTCGAACAGTTGCGAAAACTGTGCTAGCTGTTTTTCGGTCAGATCAGGAAAATATTTTAAAACGATATCAGGCTTTACATCAAGCATATTGTAATTACTAAAGATTAATGAATTATTTCCAGTTTATTTTTTTCTTGCCAAACAGGGCAAAAAATCCGTTAAGGGTTAAAAACAGGAACAAAAGTATGTCTAAAATCGGGAACCACCAACGCAAATCGCTATAGTTTAAGCGTTTCAACAGTTTTGGATAGATAAAACACCTGATAATGATACTTAAACCAAGAATCGCCAAGGCCACATACTGGGCCTCGCGGCTAAAAAACATACAGGCAGCAAAGAAAGCATAAAAAAGAAACTGCACCACGATCTGAATGCTCAGAATAAATTTATGCTTTGGCTTATATAGCTTTCCTGCACCAAAATGGCGTTTTTTCTGTCTCAAATAACCTCTCCAGGTTCTATTCGGCTCACTCCATACATGGCTGTCGGCATTTATACGGATCTCGGTATTGTGTTTATTGGCATGTGCATTTACAAAAAGGTCATCATCACCGGATGGGATATGGATGTGTGCTGCAAAGCCCTTATTTTTAAAAAAAAGCGACTTTTTATAGGCCATGTTTCGTCCAACGCCCATGTAAGGCATTCCTTTTAATGCAAAGGAAAGGTAATTTACCGCTGTAAAAAATGTTTCGAAACGGATCAGTGCATTTAACAAACTCCTTCTCTTGATATAAGGTGAATAGCCCAGTACTATTTCTGTTTTCTCATCTTCAGGCTGCTGCATATCCATTAGCCAATGTTCAGAATTTGGTGTACAATCTGCATCGGTTAAAACCAGCCAATCGTATTTCGCTGCCTTTATGCCCATGGTTACGGCGAATTTTTTACCGGCAATAAACTTATCGTTATCTAAAATTTTAACAACTTTAACATTGCTGTGTTTCTTTTCAAAAGCTTCCAAAAATTCTTCTGTACCATCCCACGAGCGATCGTTAACCACTACAACTTCGTAAGTTGGATAATTCTGGGTTAATAAGGTTGGAAGGTATTTCTCCAGGTTAACAATTTCATTCCGGGCGCAAACAATTACACTTATTGGTTTTCTTGCCGATAAAGGCACCTCTTCGATACTTACATTGGCCAGTTTTAAGTGTACAAAAAGTGCATAATAAAGCTGAACCAACAGGCAGAAAGCCAATATCGAGAGCAGAATAATTTCAAGCGGGGTTAATATCACGATGGTAAAATAAATAGGCGCAAATTTCTCATTTTTAATCTGTAAAACACTTTTATGTGGATAAAAATTTAAACAAAAATATGCCCCCATTTTTTGTTATTTTTGGCAGATTTTGAAGAGAAAGAATATATATGAAATTTAGTTTACAGGCTAACGATCCACTATCTAAAGCCAGAGCAGGGACGGTAACAACGGCCCATGGCGAAATACAAACCCCTATTTTTATGCCTGTGGGCACTGCCGGAACGGTAAAAGCTGTTCATCAGCGCGAACTTAAAGAGGATATTGATGCGAAAATTATCCTTGGCAATACTTATCACCTTTATTTAAGACCAGGTTTAGATATCCTCGAAAAAGCTGGCGGACTGCATAAATTTATTGGCTGGGACCGTCCGATTTTAACCGATAGTGGTGGTTACCAGGTATATTCTTTGAGCAAAGTGCGTAAAATCAAGGAAGAAGGCGTTACTTTCCATTCACATATTGATGGTTCTAAACATCTTTTCACTCCTGAATACGCGATGGATATACAGCGTACCATTGGTGCGGATATTATTATGGCATTTGACGAATGTACGCCATATCCATGTGATTATACCTATGCAGCGCAATCGATCAAAATGACGCACCGTTGGTTAAAACGCTGCTGCGAACGTTTTGATACTACCGAACCTAAATATGGCTTCGATCAAACCCTTTTCCCTATTGTGCAGGGCTCAGTATACAAGGATCTTCGCATTAAATCTGCCGAATTTATTGCCAGCATGGGCCGCGAAGGCAATGCCATAGGCGGTTTATCGGTTGGTGAGCCTGCAGAAGAAATGTATGCAATGACAGAAGTGGTATGTGATATATTACCGGCCGAAAAACCACGTTATCTAATGGGTGTAGGCACGCCGATCAATATTTTAGAGAATATTGCATTGGGCGTTGATATGTTCGACTGTGTAATGCCTACCAGAAATGCAAGAAACGGCATGCTTTTTACCAGACACGGCATCATCAACATCAGGAATAAGAAATGGGAGAACGATTTTTCACAATTGGATGCAGATAGCGATCTTCATGTTGATCAGGTAACTACAAAAGCATATTTAAGGCACCTGGTGCACAGCAATGAGATGCTTGGCGCACAAATTGCTACCTTGCATAACCTGCACTTCTATCTTTGGCTGGTAAAACAGGCCAGGGAAAAGATTATAGCGGGCGAATTTTATGATTGGAAGAACAAAATGGTTAAAGTATTAGGCAATAAGCTATAAAATGAGTCTGTTAAAAGGAAAGATAAAAATCATCGATCAATACATTATCGGTAAATACCTGGGTACATTTATATATACCCTGGCCATTTTCGTAATCATTATTGTGGTGTTCGACCTATCTGAAAAGATGGATGATTTTATGAAAAGCGGACTAAGTTTCTGGGGAATCCTCTCCAAATATTACGCCGGCTCCATTCCCTTTTATGTGAATATGCTTTCGCCCCTGATCAATTTTATTGCCGTAATTTTCTTTACGGCAAAGATGGCCGATCAAACGGAAATTGTTCCGATTTTAAGTGGCGGTGTAAGTTTTAACCGTTTTTTGTTCCCTTATCTGGTATCAGCCAGCATTATTTTTTCGGCCAATCTGGTATCGAATTTATACATTTTACCTTATACCAATACACTAAAAAACCGTTTCGAAAATACCTATGTAAAGCGTAACGACCCATCCACAAAATCGAACATCCACATGAAACTGGATGATAAAACCTATATCTATATTGACAACTTCGATAACAAAACAAATTCGGGTTATCGCTTCTCTTTAGACAATTTCAATGGTGATATTTTAACCAAAAAGATTGTTGCAGAAACCATTAAATGGGACTCGTTGAAAAGGAAATGGCAGCTTACCAATTACTCGATTCGTAAGGTTGATGGCCTAAAAGAAACTATGATTTATGGCAATGGAAAATTAAAAGACACCATCCTCGATATGCGCCCGGATGATTTTTCTGCCTACGATAATGTGGTACAGAATTTAACCACGAAAGAACTTTCGGAGAAGATCAGGAAAGAGAAAATCCGCGGAACGGGAGTAATGAATGATCTGCAATTTGAAAAATATAAACGTTATCTGCATCCACTTTCGGCATTCGTTTTAACACTAATTGGGGTTGCGCTATCATCGCGTAAAGTTCGTGGTGGGGTTGGTGTATCATTGGGTATCGGTATCTTCATTAGCTTCGCTTATATCGTATTTAATCAGTTTACACAGATGTTCTCTACCAAAGGTGGATTACCTCCTTTTGCGGCTGTTATTATGCCTACAATCTTCTTTGGCCTACTGGGCTTTTATCTATTAAGGAGAGCTCCTAAATAGCAATGGAAGCAACAAAAAAGAACCTGCTTATCCTCCATCTTACTGTATTCGTTTGGGGCTTTACCGGTGTGCTCGGCAAAGTAATTTCTATTGATGCAGTACCTATGGTCTGGTACCGTGTTTTGATTGCAACAAGCACGCTGTTCGCCTGGTTCCTGATCACAAAAAAGAATATTAAGGTTACAAAAAAACAGTTTTTCCAATTCTTTTTAACCGGCGGAATTGTTGCCATCCACTGGATTTTTTTCTTCCACGCCATCAAAGTTTCTACCGTTTCGGTTACTTTGGTATGCCTTTCTTCCTTCACATTATTCACAGCAATTTTAGAGCCGCTGATCAAAAAACAGCCAATCCAGATGGGCGATATCCTGATCGGTTTATTGATTATTTTAGGTATTTACATGATCTTTAAATTCGAAGGACAGTATACTTTGGGGATCATTTTTGGCCTATTGGCTGCAGTTGCATCAAGTCTTTTCTCAACCATAAATTCTACGCTAGTTCAAAAAAGCGAACCTTCAATCATTGGTTTTTACGAACTGGTAGGTGCGCTATTCTGGATTACTTTATACCGTTTATACGACGGCAGTTTATTACACACCTATTTCAATTTAAACCTAACAAACTGGCTTTATTTAGCATTGCTTGGAACCCTTTGCACTTCTGTTGCCTACGTTGCAGGCGTATCTGTAATGCGTACATTATCTGCATTCAGGGTAGCGTTAATTACGAACTTAGAACCCGTTTACGGAATCGTGCTCGCTTTCATTTTCTTCCAGAACAAAGAACAAATGACTGGTGGATTTTATATCGGTGCCACAATTATTTTAGGCTCCATATTCCTGTATCCAATCTATAAAAAGAGAAAGAATAAGCTGTAGAAAATAAGGCAAGATCTGATTGTATCTACGTAAGCTATCCATTAAAAAGATCACCTAAAAAACATCGTCATCTCAACCGGAGTATCGAGGAATAGAGAGATGCTATCTCGATAGACTTCTCGAATGTATTGCTCTCCGACACTATTAACATCGCTTAAAAAAGCAACGTCATCCCGACCGAAACGCAGTGGAACGGAGAGAGCTATCTCGATAGATTTCTGCTCATCAGGTCTTCAAATTTTCAACTAATTTACACTTGACTACCATTAGAAAACACACCCAAAAACGATTCGTCATCTCGACTTAAGCAAGGCGTAATAAAGAGTTTTTCTCGAGATAGATTTCTCGGCTCCGTTGCCCTCCGCTCGAAATGACGGCAACATTAGGGGAGTTATCCCATCAAATAGCGAGCCTTCAAAAGCTCAACTAATCCGCACTCCATTACCTTTTACAACTCTCAATAAAAGCAACATCATCTCGAATGAAATGCTATGAAATGGAGAGATCTAACCTTATAGAATTAACTCCCAAAGATTAAATCTATCCGTACTAAATGCAAGCCTCATAATGGGATATTGCGATGCTGAATGACTTGTTATTTCTGAACATTTTTAAAGCACAAGTCAGGCCAACACACTTCACCGTCTGCACCAAGACTTGCGCTAGAAAGGGTTTACAGCTACCCTCAAAACAACTCGTCATCTCGACTGAAGCGAAGCGTAATGGAGAGATTTAATCTTGCAGATTTACTTTCCTGAGATTAACTTTCTTAGTGTTTAATGCAAGCCATAAAGCGGAACATCACTATGCTAGACGACTTATTATTTCTGAACTTTTCTAAAGCACAAGTCAGGCCAACACACTTTACTGTCTGCACTAAGACTTGCGCTAGAAAGAATCATCTCGACTGAAGGATAACCTGTACCGATTCTTCATCGGTGGCGAAACGGAGAGACCTATCTCGAGATAAATTTAGCTTCGCTGAGCACTTAAGTGGTTCTCGATTACGTTGCCCGATAGCTATCGGATTCGCTCAAAATGACGGAAATTTTTTAGCGTTATTTAAGACAATTCATCTATCAATAATATCAACTTTATACAATAAATATCTCTCAAAAAATGACCGATCATACTGGATCAATTTAGCACAATATCCGTCTATAAAACATCACATAAAAACAACAGAATATCAAGCTCAAAAAAAGAAAAATAAGCTAACAAAATTTCGATTAACTAATATGAAAGAGAATAATAAAAACAGCACTATTTCTCAAACAAAATAACTTAAAAATATAATCAAATCAGAATGAAAATTAGCCACATTATAGCAACATAAACAGACCTAATAAAATGAAAAAAAATTAAGCAAAAATTAAATTTCAAAACCACTAAAACATCCATAATTAACCCATATAACAATTGATAAATAATCTGGCTAAAAACCCAATAAATGCCTATAAATTATGCGGTAAAAACCACTATTTAAATCACGCAAATTGCCGGTAAAAGTCATTAAACATTATACCTGGTTACTCATTAAAAATATAAAGCAAAGTAACTGTTAAAGCAAACTACATTTTTATGTCCGCTTCTTTACCTTAGTAAAAACGGACTCAATCAACAACTAAATCATCAATATTTCAAGATCAGATCTCCCTAAAAAATGTAGAAAAACAACCCCAATAGTATATCAAAATTTAACCAACAAGATGCAAAAACGATCAAAACCCAATCATTTTACCAATTCGAAAACCTTAATAAGAATTCATTAAAAAACCTTGTTTAAACAATGATAGAGCAGGTTTTTAGAATAAAAATAGACTTTTTAAAAAAAGCATTCAAAAACCCTATCGTTCGGGAATATCGCAAAGAATTGGCATTATCAGATCAAAAAACTACCAATTCGGGAGGCAAAAGCATCAAAAAAACATACAAATCAGCTTCCTATAATCAAATTTTAAGCAAGAATTTCAACGCATAAATCATTGTTCAGCATAGAAAAAACACAATTTTTAAGTGCTTATATAGAGAATTCTGAGACTGCATAATTTGAAAATCCAGTTTCATGGGAGCCATATCACGATATAATATTGATTGATTTTGATTAAAATTAAGAAGAAAAACAAAAGACATTTTGTCATACAAATATTATCAACACACATAAAACTTCTTCCTGAAAACGCTGTCTATTTCGAAAGTTTACCTCAAACGCCTCCCGGGTTAGGGCTAAGCAGATTGAAAATTCCAACTCAAAAAATTCAATTTTAACACACAAATTCTGCGCTGTTTTCCCTGTTATCAGGAGCAGTGTTAAACCAGTTTAAATCTTCAGGCATATCCAATAAATCTGTGCTTCCGTGCAATCATTTCAGCGACAAGAACAACAATGTGTAAATCATACAGAATTTAAAAAAGGAAGAAAAATTTTTCAGGAAAATCGATTAATAAGTGTAAATTAATTGAATAATGCTGATCAGAATAAAAAGAAGCTTTAGTGCATTAATCAGCAACAAATTTAGCGCAAATTTTATCTAAAAATCAACTTTATAAAGATTTACATAAAATTCATTAACATTTAAAAATCAGTAATTTAAGTTACTTAATATAAATTAAAAATTTACAATTCAAAACAACCGTAAATTTTAAAAAACTAAATATTTTAGCAAAGAATTTAGATGAATTTAAAAAAAGCAAACAAAAAACTAATTATCAAGTATTTAAGTGCAATTACTTTAAGTTTTATTTCACCATCAGTTTTTGGACAGATTTTCAGCACTGCACAAAACCCACTTAGTGTAAAATGGAACTACATTTCATCGGGCGGCTTTAAAATCATCTATCCCCAGGAACTGGAGAAAGAAGCCCAAAGAATGGCCAATACCCTACCCTTTATCTACACCAAAATAGGACTGGGTTTAAGCCAGAAGAAAACCTCGATTCCGCTCCTATTGCAGAACCGCGGAACGGTGGCAAATGGCTTTGTACAGCTCGGCCCAAAGAAGTCGGAGTTTTATGCTACCCCACCACAATTTTTCGATAGTCAGGACTGGCTGAACAACCTCGCCGTGCACGAACTTAGGCATGTTGCACAGTTTGACAAATTGACAGGAATGCAGGCACATCCATTTCCGGAGCTGGTTTACTTTGCCTACTTTGGGGCAGGCATACCAACCTGGTTTTTCGAAGGCGATGCAGTGGTGAACGAAACCGCTCTGACCTATTCGGGCCGGGGCCGACAGCCCAACTGGATCATGCCTTACCGGGCTTCACTTTTGGAAGGCAAAAAATTAACGTACAGCAAAGCCTATTTCGGATCGAACAAAGATGTTACCCCGGGCTACTATCAAACCGGATATCTGATGGTATCAGACATGAAAGAAAAATACGGTCAGTTCATTTCCGACAGCTTACTCGGCGATATCAGAAAAAGACCAGTTCGGCCTTATCCATTTTCGAAAAGCCTAAAAAAATACACAGGCGAAAACACGCGTCAATATTTTCTGTCGACCCAAAACAAGCTTGCCGAAACATGGAAAAAACAGGAAGAAAAATCCGCAACAGAAAACTATGAAAGTTTAAATAAAAAAACAGCATTAGCAACCAATTATTTTCTACCGGCACGATTAAATAAAAACCAGATTTTAGCACTAAAAGAAAGCAAAACAGATGCCCGATATTTTGTGATGATCAACGAAGATAAATCAGAGCAAAAATTATTCGGAATCGGTTACCAGGAACAGCCCTGGTTCAGCATAAAAAACGACCTTTTGGTTTGGGATGAAATCCGCTACGATCCAAGGTATAAACAGAGGAGCTACAGTGTAATCTGCTCGTATAACTTAAAGACCAAAAAATTCAACAAATTAAGCAGCAAAAGCAGGCTCTTCTCTCCCAGCCTATCGGAAGATGGAAAGAAAATTATTGCAGCCAAAGTTGAACTCAACAACCAGTTCAATCTGGTAGAAATTGATGCTGCCTCTGGAAAAATACTAAAGACCTATCCAAATCCGGAAAATGAAATTCTGCAGATGCCTGCATTTGATAAAACAGGAAATAAGATTGCATATATCGGTGTAACGGAAAAAGGAAAAACTTTATGGCTGATGGATGGAGAAAAAAAATCGGCACTGATTTCCGACAGCAGACAACAACTGAGTCGACCGGTTTTCATTAACGACAAAATTGTTTTCAATGCACACTTTAACGGTATCGATAATATTTATGGAATAGATCCCGCTTTGAAAAAAATTACAGCCCTTAGTGCTTCCAAATATGGGGCCTTCAACCCTACCGAAACCAGCGAAGGAAAAATCATTTTTAACGATTATAAAATCAACGGTTACGAAATTGCAGAAACCGGCATTACCGAAAAACCTATAGGCGAAAACAACTTTGTTGATTTTTCGGCCGCAGCAGAAAAGCAGGAGAACGTGGGTAATGTTTTCGATAAAATACCCGATAGCACTTATCAATCTAAACGTTACCATCAGGCACTAAATCTTTTCAGCATCCACAGTATTATTCCGGTGATCGACAATGAATATGTTTTCGGTCTGGAGCTGCAATCGAACAACCTGCTTAACACCATGGACTTTTATTCGGGGGCAAAATACCACCGCGATTTAAAGCGTTTCGAGTACACTGCAGATATAAGCTATAAGGCGCTTTATCCAGTGTTTAGTGTATTGTACCGCAACCGCCCAAAAAGAACGTTCTACAGGGCTAAAAATGTGGCGCAACAGGGCGACTGGAGAGAGAACTATATCAAGCTTAATGCATCGCTTCCATTATCATTCAATGCGCGCAATGAGAACTATGCTTTCACCTTAAATGCGGCAACCAGTTTTACACAAAGATACATGCCCGAAAACATGCCGAGCAACTTTATCCGCGAGCTCAAATTCCCGATGGAATACAATTTTACATTTAACCACAGTGTGCGCACTACCGAAAGAGACATCGCTCCAAAATGGGCGCAGGTGTTTAGGGTTACTTACGATCACCAGCCGTTCGACAAAAATTTAGGTGGAGAAATTTTAGCGCTCGAAAGTTTTCTTTATTTTCCTGGGCTTGCTAAAAACCATTCTATTCTGGCGAGCTTCAATTACCAAAAAGCAAGTGGTGTAAATCAGTACGCCTCCGAGATTGCAACGGTGTATGGGTACAACAATATTTTGGCAAAAAGCAAACTACAGAACAGCTTACTTTTTAACTACCGCTTCCCATTTGCCTTCCCCGATTGGGAGTTGGGTCCGTTAGCTTACGTGAGGAATTTCAGGGCCGGCCTATTTTGCCATTATGAGAACATTGGCAAAGGCACAACTTTTAACGACCCGAAAACTTATGGAGTAGAATTGAACACAAGTGTAAACCTTTTGCGTTACCAACCTGTTGTAGATTTAGGAGCGAGATTGGTTTTTGTTAACCAGATTTACAATCAAAATCCGATATTAGAGTTTTCATTTAACTATAGCTTTTAAGCCATGAGCGCAAAAACAATTTCCATTATCATACTAACGGTATTACTAACAGTTTTCTTAATGGTAAATACCGAACCTGTAGATTTCGACTTCCTTGTTGCAACGGTTCCGGTATCCAAACTTCTGGTTATCGGTATCTGCATCATCATCGGTTTTATCATTGGCTTCGTGGTTGGCCGTCCGCGAAAAACAGTAAGCAGTTACGATGATGAGATCGAAAGACACCAACCTGCTTCGAGCAAAAAAGAATTGAGCGACGAGGACAGGGATTATATCAGTTAGATCTATGATTAATAAGATTATTGGATTTCAGGATCTTTATGCTTCAGAGTAAAATGGATAATGCCCGGATCCAGGATTTTTATGATTATTGGATTTAGGATCTGGTTGCGCGATAATTACTAGTGCCAGGATTGATAAGATTACTTGATTTCAGGATTCTGGATTATTAGATTTCAGAATCTCCATATTGCAGAATTCCAAATTGATAACTTTTAGGATTATTCGATTTTAAAACTTATTTTAGTTGTAAAGAAAATCCCTATTTCTTACAGTAAATTTTAATTTATTAATATGAAATATGGCGATTTAACCGGTCGGATTATCGGCTGTGCAATGAGGGTTCATTCTTATTTGGGTTCCGGTTTTCAGGAAAAGATTTATCAGAGGGCTTTAGCTATCGAAATGGAAATTGACAAATTATCCTATAAAGAAGAAATGACAATGACCATTTTTTATCGGGATATTAAAATCGGTTTCAGAAGAGTAGATTTTTTCGTCGAAGACCAGATCATGGTAGAATTAAAAGCTGTGTCGGAATTGAATGATGCCCACCTCGCACAAGCAATCAACTATCTTGAAGCTTATAAACTACCCGTAGGACTTTTGATCAATTTTGGAAGCCGCAGCTTGACTTTTAAGAGAGTTTACAATACGAAGCATCCGGAGAACAAGCCAGGATTAATATGATTTAAGGATTGAAAGATCTAAGAGCAGACAAACGAAACCAACACAAATATCCGGAGAACAAGAGCTATGATTAGAATGATTTTAGGATGATAAGATTCAAGTGGGAGACAAAAGGGACCCGCACAAATATCTGGAGAACGAGAGCTATGATTAATATGATTTTAGGATGATAAAATTCAAGTGGGAGACAAAAGGGACCCGCACAAATATCCGGAGAACAAGAGCTATGATTAGAATGATTTTAGGATGATAAGATTCAAGTGGGAGACAAAAGGGACCCGCACAAATATCCGGAGAACAAGAGCTATGATTAGAATGATTTTAGGATGATAAGATTCAAGTGGGAGATAAAAGGGCCCACACAAATATCCAGTGAATAAAAGCTATGATTAGTATGATTTTAGGATGATAAGATCTAAAAGTAAGAAGAGGAATAAAATTTATAAACCTGATCATAAAATCCTATCATCTTAAAAATCCTAGCTGATCGCTGTCATTATTTCTCCATAAAGAAGTCCACTCCCTCCACCATAATGCTGGATAATTTTTAAGCCTGGCCTCAGCTCGGTTAGTTTTGTTCTTAATGCTTTTTCGCATTCGGCATCAATTCCATTACCCAACAATACCAGATTTATTTGTTGCGTTTCGCAGATTTCGGCAGCCTCTTCATCAGTGCATACACAGATACCTTTCCACTCTGGCCGCGCATTAAGTAGCCTGTTCATTACTACGGTAATTTCTGTATCCCTACCGATATAAAGTATGGTGGTTTGCATAATTTTCTAAAAAATAAACCTCGCAGGTTTTAAAAACCTGCGAGGTTTGGTTAAAATTATTTTAATTCAATTCCATCGGAACATCCATCAATAAAACTTCTGCTCCTGCGGTATTGGCTTTAAAGCTGATGCTATCGGTATCCCATACACCTAAGCCATCTCTTTTACTCAGCACCTGTCCGTTAATGGTTACTTCTCCGCTGATTACAAAAGCATATACGCCATTACCGGCTTTTTTGATTTTGTATTCTGTTTCGAAACCTTCATCAAAATTACCTAACGAAAACCAGGCATCCTGATGGATCCAAACGCCTGCATCATCTGCATTTGGCGATAAGATCTGCTGAAAATTGTTGTGACTTGCAGCAACATCGATCGACTGCTGATCGTAACGCGGTGTAACATTTTTCCTGTTCGGGAACAACCAGATCTGCAATAAATTTAACTGCTCATCAGCGTTTGCATTATACTCGCTGTGGCTTACGCCTGTTCCGGCGCTCATTACCTGGATTTCCCCGTATTTGATTATCGCCGAACTGCCCATACTATCTTTGTGCGCAATTGCACCTGCCAACGGAATGGTAATAATTTCCATGTTATCGTGCGGATGGCTACCAAAACCCATTCCACCATCAATCAAGTCATCATTTAAAACCCTCAAAACCCCGAAGTGCATCCTTTCAGGATTGTAATAGTTTGCAAAACTGAATGAGTGGTGTGCATTTAACCAGCCATGATTAGCATGACCGCGAGTGTTTTCTTTGTGCAAAATGAACTGTGACATAAATTTCCTTTCTTATTTATGATACAAAGTTAATACTGTAAGGCTTGCTGTGCATTGATGTAGGGTAAGAAGTGAAGAGTGCTGAGCAGAGAGCGAAAAGCGTTGGGCAAAGAGCTAAGTGCAGAGGGCGCTGGGCGTTTGGTGGTGGGCGATTTGCATTTGGTAAAAGATATTTTAAGCCCAGAGTCTTTAGCCTCCAGTCTTA
Organism: Pedobacter sp. UBA5917; assembly: GCF_002432345.1. Taxonomy (GTDB): domain Bacteria; phylum Bacteroidota; class Bacteroidia; order Sphingobacteriales; family Sphingobacteriaceae; genus Pedobacter. Next base: position 5,192 of record NZ_DJDT01000026.1, on the reverse strand, counting down.
AACCTTTAGTCTTTTTCCTTTGGTCTTTAGTCTTTCTTTAAAATTTCGCCTGTACAGCATCGCTATTAAGTTCTCTCAAAGCATCTAAAGCTACCCAATTTGTTTTTTTATTATTCTGCGCGAGAATATTATTAGCCGTTTCGATAGCATGCTGATGCAGAAAAGCATTGCGTTTACCGATTTGCCTTAAAGCCCAGTTAATTGCTTTTTTAACAAAATTTCGGTTGTCGTAAGCTTCTCTTTCGATTATCGGAAGAAAAGCAAGAAAAGTTTCGTTGGGTTCTTTTTTAAGATGAACAGCTGCCTCGGCCATTAACACAAAACCGGTACGTTTTACAAATTCAGCTTCTGCCTGTGCAAACTCAAAAGCTTTCGACTTAAAATAAGGCGTTTTAACGAAAAGATTTCCACAGGCCTGATCACATATATCCCAGGAGCTAAAATCTTTTGTCCACGCGTTTATTTGCGTTTCTGTTACCTGTTTATAATCACCGATGAAGGTAGCCAGTAAACGTGCTTCATGAAATCCCGTTTCCCAGAGCAATAAAGAGAGTTCCTGATTTTTACCGATCTGTTTGCCCAGCTTGCGGATATTGGGCACACGGATGCCGAAAGCTTTAGAAATATCGATCCCAAAATGGGCCATTTTCTTCAGGTAATCGGGTTCGCTGATGGACCGGAGCTCGGAAAGGATAAAATCGATGTCGTTCATAATACGAATTTAGTTTTTCTGAATAAACTTCCGAAGTTTCGGTGGGCCAATGTGTAAGGGGTAAACTTCGGAAGTCTAGTTTTATTTATTTTTTTTACCATATGAGACATGTAAGGGCCATATAAGTTTATGTTTTCGCATATTGAACTATCCAAATAAGGTGCTAAATCTGATAGCTAAGTCTTTATTTTTCATGACCACCTTAGTCACCTGAGTTTAGCAGAATGGATAATTTAATAATTACTTGGGACCTCAATTTCTGTTGATACTGATCATATTTTTATCCCCTTTCCCTATTCGATCGTCATGCTGTCCCGAAGCTTCGGGACAGCATCCTTCCTGCTAAATGACCCTGAAATAAATTCAGGGTGACGACCTGAATTAAAAATATCCACAAAAGATATTTGAGGAAGTGTTATTAATCAAAATCAGCCTAGGAAATACCTTTTATTCTAAACATAACCAATCCTTAACACCCTTACGGGTTTAAGTTTATACATACACTTTAAACTTGTTTCAGTTTAACCAAAACAATCAATATTATAAATCTATGCAAAAAACCATTATTCCGATGCTATTGGCGTTATGCCTGTTCGCATTTTCTTGTAAGAAGAACAACTTTTCCGAAGAGCAATTGAATACCACTCTCCAGAACAAAAATATGCTAATGGCTGCCAACGCCGCCGCCGCTGCAACGCCAAGTGTAAATGCTTATACCAATACGTCAGCCTATATCAACACGGGCTTTACATTTTTAAACCCAACACAGATTGATAAAAACCGCCAGGCAATCGGTGGCAGTGCTTACACCGAGGTTTACGGTTTTAACGTACCTGAAGAAAACCGTGTAAGGGGTATCAGGTGGAACGAAGATGATGAAACTACTTCAATATGGCGTCCGCAGGGCATTGCCGGTTTCACGAGGAATGGTGTACGCTATCTATTGGTAAGCTGGTATGCGAAAGATGCTGCAGAGAGTAAAGGTTCGAGAATAACCCTTATCGATATCAGTCCGAGTTCGTCCACTTATTTAACTTACAGACACATTTTACTGGTACAACCTACTTTGCCAACCGGCACATTAGATTATACACAATACAGTTCTTATGCGCCATTAAATGTTCATGCGGGCGGAATCGCTTATTTTAACGGTAAAATCTATCTGAGCAGTACAAGTCTTGGCTTGAGGGTATTCGATTTAGACAAGATTATCGAAGTAACCTCGGGAACCGGCACCGAAAACAAATGTGGTAAAGACGCCAGCGGCAATCTTTATGCGTTTAATTACCGCTACATCCTGCCACAGTTGGGTTATTATAAAATTAATGACGCGGATCCCTTTTCAACCGTACAGGTAAATTACGAAAACAACCAGTTATGGACGGGCCAATATTATGCCGGAAGTGCAGATGCATCTATCATACCTAAAATATTCGGATTTCCGATCAATACTGCCGGCGAGCTTCAAAACTCGGGCATACAAACGGTAATCCCTAAAAACAGCCTGTTTGCCTCTGATCACGCACATGGCATACAGGGTGTTTTCAGAAAAGGGAACAGAACCTGGCTCTCGTGCACCGGATCGCCAAGCGAATCGTATGGATCTACCGCCCGTTTAGCAAGATATACCGATGGCGATACCAATACAGTGAGGTACAGATGGCCTTATGGTGCCGAATCTTTATATCTTGAAGCACAATATGGCTACTTATGGAGCTTAACCGAATTTGAACCTAATGCAGGGGCTAAAAATGGCAGTCAGGTTAACCGCTGCATATTTGCTGTTGATTTTTCTAAATACGAATAACAATATTGCCGAAAACAAAAAGGGAGATGTTTAAAAACACCTCCCTTTTTTAATATATTTTGATTGCAGATTAAGCTAAAGCCTGCTCAATATCGGCTAAAATATCATTAATATGCTCTAAACCGATTGATAAACGGATAGAACCCTGTTCAATACCTACTTCATTTCTCTGTTCTTCGGTAAGTTTGCTGTGCGTACTCGTGGCAGGATGCGTAGCAATAGAACGTGTATCGGCTAAGTTTGCAGAGATAGAGAACATCTCTAAACGATCCATAAATTTACGGGCCACATCTATACCACCATCAACCACGATGGTTACAATACCTCCACCCTGTTTCATCTGCTTTTTGGCAATTTCGTACTGCGGGTGCGATGGCAGGAAAGGATATTTAACCAATTTGATTTTCGGGTGTTTTTCCAAATACTCGGCCACTTTTAGCGCATTTTCGCAATGACGGTCCATACGGATAGCCAAAGTTTCTAAGCTTTTAGATAAAATCCATGCATTAAAAGGTGAAAGTGATGGTCCGCTGTGACGGGCAAAACCTACCACCTCGGCAATCAGCGCCTTTGTACCTAAAATAATGCCCCCTAACACACGGCCCTGTCCGTCGATGTACTTGGTAGCCGAATGGATAGAAATATGTGCGCCAAACTTAATCGGCTGTTGCAGATAAGGTGTTGCGAAACAGTTATCAACCACCAATAAAATATTGTGTTTTTTAGCCAGATCGCCCAAAAATTCAAGATCGATGATATCAATACCTGGGTTTGACGGCGTTTCGACAAAAATCATTTTGGTATTTGGCTTGATCAATGCTTCCCAATCCTGTGGTTTGTCTAAATCGGCATAATCAAAGGTTACCCCCCAGTTAGAGAAAACATTGGTCAACAATTGATGTGTAGAACCAAAAACCGAACGGCTCGAAACCAGATGATCGCCATTTTTTAAGAAAGCGCCAAAAGTGGTAAAAATGGCCGCCATACCGGTTGCGGTTGCAAAGCCATCTTCAGCACCTTCCAAAAGGCACATTTTATCGATAAACTCTGAGGTATTCGGATTTGAATAACGGCTATAAACATTCCCTTCTTTCTCATTTGCAAACAGGGCACGCATTTCTTCCGCATCATCAAATTTATAACTCGAAGTGAGGTAAATCGGCGATGAATGCTCTTTATGCAAACTGCGTTCTGTTTGGGTGCGTATAGCTATGGTTTCAAAATTTTCGGATTTCATTGTATTCTAAGATATTATTATGAGATGTGAGACATTAGATTTGAGACACTAGACTTGAGATTTGAAACTTTAGATATTGTTACTAAGCCTTACGCCTTAAACCTTTCCTACACCTTGTTTATTTTGTAAGTAAAGTTAATTGTTGCTGAGCGGCCTAAAATATTCGATACGGAGCAGTATTTATCGAAGGTCATCTGTAATGCACGCTCTACTTTTTGTACGCTTAAATCGCCATATAGATCAAAATGGATATCAATTACATCAAAAATCGGCGGCATTTCTTCCTCTTTACGTGTGGCATTTATCGCGATTTTAACATCATCAAGGGGTTCCTTTTGCTTCGTTAATACATTTACCATATCAATTCCGCTGCAACCACCTAAACCTATCAATAGCATTTCCATTGGCCTGAAACCTTTTCCTTCGCCACCTATCGCAGCCTTTGCATCCAGCTCTACAGTAAAACCGCTCTCGTTTTCTGCTTCAAAATTAAATTTACCGCTTTTGCGGACTAGATTAATGTTCATGTTGTTAGTATCGAGTATTTAGTATCAAGAATCAAGACGAATTTGCTTTAGTCTTTCTGCTTTAACCTTTAAGCTCTATTTAAATATTATAATAAACTGTGTTGTTTTTTTCCAGTTCTGGCAATTTAACCGGATGGCTAAATAATGCAAAAACCGACGAACCGCTACCACTCATTAAAGCGAATGTTGCGCCTGCATCGTATAAACTGGTTTTTATTTGACGAATTTGGGGATATTTTGCGAAAACCGATATTTCGAAATCGTTAATAACCTTATATTTCCATGTTGTTGGATGCAAATGTATGATTTCTTTTAACGATTGCAAAGGTTTTTGAGGTTTTACATGTGCATAAGCATCGGCTGTGCTTACATGTACGGGCGGTTTTACCAAAACTTTAAACCAGGCTGACAAATCTACTTCGCACTTTTCAAATTCATCGCCTTTATTAAAAGCATAAACAGGCTTATTTTCGATAAAAAATGCACAGTCGGCACCAAGCTGACGGGCATAATCTTCCATCTTACTAGTGGATAAACCTAAATTGAACTTTTCATTTAATAATTTGATCAGAAAAGCACAATCTGCCGATCCACCACCTAAACCTGCCCCTACCGGAATATTTTTCAACAAATCAATCCGCTGTGCCGGAATATCAAAATCTTTTTTGATTAACTGATAAGCTTTAAAACACAGGTTATCGTTCGCATCGCCGGGAATATCAATCCCGTGTATTTTGCAAAAAGTTTCTTTCGTATCGGTAATTTCGACCGAATCCTTAATATTGATCGGATAAAAAACCGTTTCGAGGTTGTGGTAACCATCGGCACGTTTTTCGGTGATATTTAAACCTAGGTTTATTTTTGCGTTGGGGAAAGATAACATACAGATTTGAGATTTGAGATTTGAGA
>NZ_DJDT01000107.1 GCF_002432345.1 Pedobacter sp. UBA5917 | reverse complement strand
CCAAGGCACGAAGACACAAAGTGTGATCATACTTTATTAATTTTTCAACCTTCCAACATTTCAACTTTTCAACATCACAACCCTAAACCTTTCAGCCTTCTGCCTTAAACCTCACTAGGCTATCGCCGGAATCTCTCCAACGATTATTTTATTATTTGTTTTTTCTTCTTTCGAAGTCAGTTTTGCATTTTCTTCTACATCGCGACTTACACTCAGAATAATTCCGAAGGCCACACTGGTAAAAATCATTGATGTACCTCCCATACTTACCAATGGCATAGGCACACCTGTTACCGGACCTAAACCTACAGCTACGGCCATGTTGGCAAAGGCTTGTATGGTTAAACTAAAACTTAATCCAGCCGCCAGCAATGCACCGAAGGCCTTTGGCGCCCGGGTTACAATTTTGATACATCGGTATAAAAGCACCAGGTATAGTATCATAATTACAATTCCTCCCACAGTTCCCCATTCTTCAATAATAATGGCGAAAATAAAATCGGAATATGGGTGTGGCAGGAAATTGCGTTGCGTACTATTACCTGGTCCTTTACCAAAAACACCACCAGTAGCTAAGGCAATTTTTGCCTGATCTGCCTGGAAAGTTTTATCTGAATGCTGTAGCTCAGGATGCAAAAAGGTATTAATACGAGATTTATAGGTCTCTCTCCTCGGCCCCAAAAAAGCTACAAACAACAATAATATAAAGCCACCTGCACAAACAATGGCTATCTGCTTAATACTAATCCGGCCAATAATCAGCAGCAGAATACTCACTCCGAACAACATTAATGCGGTTGAGAGGTTAGCCAGTGCGATTAAAACGAATACAACACAAACAGAGCCCATAATTGGCACGAACGACTCTTTTACATTTTTAATATTTTCCTGTTTCTTTGTTAGCATTCTTGCCAAAAATGTAATCAAAGCCAACTTAGCCAAATCGGAGGTTTGAAACGTTAATCCAATTACTGGCACTTGCACCCATCTTGCTGCACCATTTATCTGCCCGCCAAATATCAAAGTGTAAAACAGCAATGGAATAGTTATGATCATTAATATTTTTGATATTCCGGCATAATACCTATAATCAAGTAAATGTGCTATATAGATCATACCAATCCCCATTAACACAAAAATTAAATGTTTGGTGAGCAAGAGTTTTTCAACTCCCATTCCCTTTTTATATGCCAAAGTACCTGTTGCGCTATACACTGCCATTACAGATATAAGCGAAAGCAGGATGATGATCAACCAGATCCATCTGTCGCCTTTTGTTTTATCAAGTAGTGCCTGCAACATATTTTTGCCTCCTGTTATAATTCTCTAACTGCCGCTTTAAACTGGTTACCGCGGTCTTCGTAATTTTTAAACAAATCGAAACTTGCACAGGCCGGCGATAATAAAACCGCATCGCCCCGCTTGGCCAAATGGAAAGCAATCTGTGCTGCTTCATCTGCCGAAAAAGTATTTACAATTACATCTACGTCATCCTCGAAAGCATCGTGGATACGTTTGTTATCCTTACCCAGGCATACAATAGCCTTAACCTTACTTTTTACAAGATCTTTAAGCATGTTGTAATCGTTCCCTTTATCAACACCGCCCATAATCAGCACTACATCGCTGGTCATGCTCTCTAAAGCATACCATGTAGAATTTACATTGGTGGCTTTACTGTCGTTGATAAAATCAATCCCCGAAATTTTGGCCACATGCTCTAACCTGTGCTCAATATTTTTGAAATTGCCCATGCTTTCGCGGATGGTTTCATTTCTTAATTCTAAAACTTTCGACACGATACCTGATGCCATAGAATTATAAATGTTGTGCTTGCCCTGTAATGCTAAATCTGAAATAGACATGGTTAGTTGATTATTTGGTTCTGTAAGGATATGTATAGTAGTTTCTTCTAAATAAGCACCTGTTTCAACTTTTTTAACAATTGAAAAAGGATAGGATTTCGCTAAGGGTTTGGTTAAGGCGATGGCCTTTAAACTCTCTTCATCATCAGCACAGTAAATGAAAACATCTGCTGCCGTCTGGTTTTGAACAATACGCATTTTTGATGCAGCATAGTTCTCTAATTTATAATCGTAACGGTCTAAGTGATCTGGGGTAATATTCAATAAAACCGCGATATCGGCCTTAAATTTGAACATATCATCGAGCATGAAACTCGAGATTTCCAGCACATAGTATTCGTAATCTTCTGTAGCCACCTGTGCGGCAAAACTCTGACCAATGTTACCGGCCAGACCTACATTTAAACCTGCATTTTTTAAAATGTGATAGGTTAATAAACTGGTAGTCGATTTTCCGTTCGAACCGGTAATGCAAATGGTTTTGGCGTTGGTATATCTTTTGGCAAATTCGATTTCTGAAACCACAGAAATCCCTTTCGCCACCAGTTTTTTGATAATCGGCGCAGTTGGTGGAATACCAGGGCTTTTAATTACCTCAGTTGCATTTAAAATGAGTTCTTCGGTATGTTGTTCAGACTCGAATGGAACCCCCAATTTTTCTAACGCGGCTTTATATTTATCGGTAATCACACCGTAATCGGATACGAAAACATCAAAACCTTTTGCCTGCGCTAATTTTGCGGCACCAACACCACTTTCGCCAGCACCCAATATCACCACACGGCCATGCCCAGCCATTGCTGACGTAGTATTGCTTGATGTAGTATTATTTGTGCTCA
>NZ_DJDT01000106.1 GCF_002432345.1 Pedobacter sp. UBA5917 | reverse complement strand
GGCAGGGAGAGATCTATCTCGAAATAGATTTAGCTTCGCTGAGCACTTACGTGGTTCTCGGCTACGTTGCACTTCGCTCGAAATGACGATTTTTTTTATATAGATGCGTCACCCTGAATTTATTTCAGGATCTTTTTATCGAGAAAGATGCTGAAATGAATTCAGCATGACGGTTAGGACCTAGTAGTATTTGATCAATAATTTCTGAAATTTCCTTTGCATTTTGATAAACCATAAAGTGTGTTCCGTTGTGGATCACAAAGCCGGGTTTTGCTATTTTAGAATAAAGGATTTTGTCATTTGTACCGTGGATGTGGTAAGTCCGTTCAGGTACCGTTTTATTTTTCCAGCTTAATATACTTCCGATGGCCCATTTCAAAAAATAGGGATCGGTATCTTTAATAATTTTGCTTAGCAATGTTTTTTCACTGCTTGATTTTGTTCCGAAATAATAGTTCTGGGTGAGTTTGTTCGATGATTTTAACAATTTGGCCGGAATAAATTTCAAAATACCCAATCTGCCGGCAAAACGATAAAGTGCCGGTAAATGATTGCTTAACATCGTACTCGAAATGATAACCGTGCTGGCAGGTTTTAAAATCTTTGCTATTTCTACCGAAATCATCCCACCGAACGATACTCCAACCAATGCAAAAGGCTGCGACTGATCGATAACTTTACTTAACCTTTCGGCATAAGCGGCAAGTGATTCATTTTTAACCGGACTGATCCAATCTACATGAATGATATTGATTTTTTCATTGAGCTTAAGCTTAGAAAAAATCCTTTTATCGGCACCTAAACCGCTTATAAAGTAAGTGTTCATTATGCCGGCAGGTTCCAGTCGATAGGGCTAAGATTATTCTGTACCAAAAGCTGGTTGGCCTTAGAGAAGTGTTTTGATCCAAAAAAACCATTGTAGGCAGAAAATGGCGATGGATGCGCTGCCGTAAGTACATAATGTTTTTTCTGATCGATTAAAGCTGCTTTTTGCTGCGCATATTTACCCCATAACAGGAAAACAATATGTTCGCGTTTTTGCGATAAAGCTTTGATGATTTCATCGGTAAAAATTTCCCAGCCACGGTTTTGATGTGAGCCGGCTTCCGAAGCACGGACGGTTAAAGTAGCATTCAATAACAATACACCCTGCTCTGCCCAATGGGTTAAGTGACCGTGATTAGGAGTTTTGAAACCAGCAATGTCTGTTTCTAATTCCTTATAGATATTTTTTAATGAAGGCGGAACAGTTACACCCCGTTGTACGGAGAAAGATAAACCATGTGCCTGCCCAGTACCATGATAAGGATCCTGGCCTAAAATCACCACCTTAACCTGATCGAAAGGCGTAGTATTTAATGCATTGAAAATATCAGCACCTCTTGGATAAACCGTTGCGCCTTTCTCTTTTTCTTCCTGTAAAAAAGACTTCAGGTTTTTCATGTAGTCTTTTTCAAATTCTTCTTCTAAAACGGCTAACCAACCCGGTTCTAATGCTGCAGACATAGTATTGATGTAAGATGTAATAATGTAAAATGTATGGTGTTTTTAGTAAATGGCTAATGGTTTTGTAGTTCATGGTCAATGGCAGAGATGCCCATAATGGGCGATAGGCTATAATCCATCAATCATCTACTATGAGCCATAATGCTAAGATTTCTTCTTATAAATCGCTAATAAATCGCCTTCTAAAGATGTTTTAGGACCTTCGATAATCCGGCCTAATTCATTTCCTTTTTTATCGAAAACGATGAAAGTAGGGACTCTCGTAATATCCAGGCCATCTAAAATGCCGTTTTCAGCTTTTTTATTGCCATCAACTGCGATAATTTCTACGTTTTTATCTTTAAAGTTCAGGGCGTCCAAGATTTTGAAGAAGTTGGGTACGTTTGCTTTACTATCGCCGCACCAGGTGCCCAAAACAATTTTTATTTTTTCGTTTTTAACCAGTTTTTTCAATTCGATCATGGTTGCAGCATCCGGCACGTAGGCGGCATAAAGCGGATCGTACATTTCCTTAAATTCAGGAAAAGTGGTGATTCCCTCGCGGGTGCAGGCATTGATCAGGATATCTTTATTGTGGACTTGATCGTGGATTTTTTTGTTAACTTCTTGTGCAGAAACGTTCATTGCAAGTACGATTAGGGTTATTGATAGTAGGATTTTCATAGCTGTATGATGGTTTTTTGTTGCTTTCAAATTTTTAATGAAATTATTGTTTTAAAATCTAATTTCTGCCATTTAAACACGATATTTGCAAAAAAAATAATTAGAATAAAATTTATGCCAAATATTATCAGATTAATTGCGGGGTTTGCTTTACTGGGTGGCGCAATAGCTTTATTTATTTTCGGCTTTTGGCCATGGGGCATTATTGCCATTTTATTGGGGATAATTGTGCTGGTAACCTTCTTCTTTAACGAAAACATGTTATTGGCCCAATGGTATCTTAGAAAAGACAACATGCCTAAGGCAAAAATGTTTTTGAACCGTATTACCGATTACGAAAAACAGTTGATCAAAGCTCAACATGGTTACTATAATTTATTGATCGGTTTGATCGAAAGCCGCACTGCACCGATGCAGAGTGAAAAATATTTCAAAAAATCGCTTGCTCTTGGCATGGCCATGGATCATAACGTTGCTTTAGCTAAACTAAGTTTGGCCGGTATAGCAATGGCAAAGCGTAATAAACGCGAAGCAACCATGTATTTAGCAGAAGCTAAAAAAGCAGATAAAAATAAATTACTGGCCGATCAGATTAAACAGATGAAAGATCAGATGGGTATGATGGACAAGCAGCAGCAAGTTCGTTACAGGTAATATTAAGTTACTTAGAGAAAGCCATTTCGTAATTGAGATGGCTTTTTTCGTTAAAGACGTCATCTCGACCGAAACGCAGTGTAGCGGAGAGATCTATCTAGAGACAGATTTAGATTCGCTGAGCACTTACGTGGTTCTCGACTGCGTTGCACTCCGCTCGAAATGACGACGTTTTTTATTGAAGTTTCTATTCAGCAGATCTTCATTTAGCTTCATCCGATAGACGGGATGACCTAACTATAACGGATCTCTTCCAATAAACCTTTCTTCTCCCAACAGAAATCCGATTGCCTTTTTAATATTCTTATCTACCGATTCTTCTGTTTTAAGGTTGGCAATGTAACGTACAATTTCTTTTTGCAGGTATGGGGCAAGGCTATCGAATACGGCTTTTGCTTTTTTATTTCCTGCTAGGGCCAGCTCCAATTTAGGGTTGATGCCGATCAAACGTTCTTCTGCATCAAATGCAATTTCAAACATGGCAATATCACCAATATCTTTGCCTGCTGCCTTTCGCATGGGCGTGTTGAGGTATAAACGCCAATCGCCTGCATATTTTACCAGTGTTTGCTTAAATTTAAAACCATCAATTTTCATTATGATAGGGAATTGCCCCTTGTCTTTACCGGCCAGTTTGAAAATATATTCCAATGTTTCTTGAGGTACAAATACAAAGGGATTAATGCCAATAATTTTAATCTCGGCCTCAAAAGGTCTCGGTTTTTTGATATCCATTGATTAAAGATATTGCCTTTGATGAAAATTCCATAATTTTTAATTTATAAATTAAATGCTACAACTCCACGCTCTTCGCCCTACGCTTTTCGCTCTCCGCAAAAACCAAAGTCCATTTTTCATTGTAGTATTCTATATAAAAACTCAATCCCATGGCAACATCACAAGAAGGAAGTACAAATAATACCCAGGAAGAAAACAACATTAAAGATCTGGGTGGTAAAGAAGCGATCGAAAAACTTAAATCTTTGGCTGAAAAGGCCGAAAGTTGTTTTTTCTGTACCAATATTAAAACCGGTATACCGTTATCAATAAGGCCAATGGCCATTCAACAGGTTGATGAAGAAGGAAATATCTGGTTTATGAGTATGAAAGACAGTAATAAGAATGATGAAATTTCTGCAGATCCATTTACCCATTTATTGTTTCAGGCAGGGGCACATTCGGGCTTTGTTAATATATATGGCATTTCTGAAATCAGTCGGGATCAGGCTAAAATTGATGAACTCTGGAGTCCGTTTATTAAAACCTGGTTTCAGGGAGGGAAAGACGACCCAAATATAACACTGATCAAGGTAATCCCTTCAGAAGGATACTATTGGGATACCAAACACGGAACTGCTGTTGCATTTTTGAAAATGGCAGCATCCGTAATTACCGGAAAAACAATGGATGATTCGGTTGAAGGGAATTTGGAGGTTGACTAGGGGCATGACGTCATGCTGAATTTATTTCAGCATCTATCTCGAGCAGACCCTGAAATAAATTCAGGGTGACGTATGGATTACTTATCTCCTAAATAATCAAATCCTTCAAATTCTTCTCTTTGGGCTCTTTTGCTTAAGATATCATCTTCTTCAGCCTGGCTTCTTGAGAAAAATAGGGCTTCGGCCTGGATTCTTTTTATTAATTGGCGAACTAAGGTTAAATCAAAAGCATCTTTGCTTAATTTAATGCAGTATTCTCTTTCGTTGATTTCTAAACTTGACGTATTCATAAGGCAATCATTTTATTTATCGATTGCTGTAAATATAGAAAAGGCCTGCTAAACAATTGTTAGCAAGCCTTTTAAGTTTTTGTTATGTTTGTGTTAACACTAAAGGTGTTATTTCACCGTTGTAAGTGTCAAATTTTCGACTATTTCTGTGATAAAAACAAACCATCGTCGGTTTTGGTAACTTTTAAAGCGCCTTTACCGGTTAATGCTTTTAAGGTTGTATCCCATTTTTTATTGCTCCAATCAGTCAGTTTTGCTTTGATATCAGCTAATAAATATTGTTCGCCTTCCGAAACCAATGCATATAATTCGGTTTCTTCGGCAGTTAATTCTATTTTCTTTTTCTCCGGACGCATCTGAGGGAAGAATAACACTTCCTGGATGGTGCTTTGGTTGGTCATTAACATTACGATACGATCGATACCAAAACCTAATCCCGAGGTAGGAGGCATACCATATTCTAAAGCACGTACAAAATCGTCGTCCATTGCCATAGCCTCGGCATCACCACGATCGGCCAATTTCAACTGATCTTCAAAACGTTCTTTCTGATCAATCGGGTCGTTTAGTTCTGAATAAGCATTTCCGATTTCTTTACCATTTACAAATATTTCGAAACGCTCAACCAATCCTTCTGCACTGCGGTGTTTTTTAGCCAACGGTGTCATTTCGATCGGATAATCGGTAATAAATGTAGGTTGGATCAAATTAGCTTCTACTTTATCACTAAAAATTTCATCTACCAATTTACCGCGCCCCATAGTAGAGTCGGTTTCGATACCTAACGAAGCACAGGTTTGCAAAAGTTCCTCTTCGGTCATTTTCGAAACATCAATTCCGGTATATTTTTGGATTGATTCGTACATGGTCAGTTTTTCGTATGGTCCTTCGAAATTGATTTCGTTTTCACCAACTTTAACTACCGCCGAACCATTGGTTGCAATGGCTACTTTTTCTAAACATTCTTCAACCATAGCCATCATCCAGATATAATCTTTATAGGCTACATAAATTTCCATTGAGGTATATTCCGGATTATGTGTACGGTCCATACCTTCGTTACGGAACATTTTACCGAACTCGTAAACACCATCAAAACCTGCAACGATCAATCTTTTCAGATAAAGCTCATTTGCAATACGCAGGTAAAGCGGCATATCCAAAGTATTGTGGTGCGTAGCAAACGGACGTGCGGCAGCACCACCATGGATAGGCTGCAGGATAGGGGTTTCTACTTCCATCCAACCTTGCTCATCAAAGTAATTACGCATACTGTTAATCACCTTGCTGCGTTTGATGAAAATCTGTTTGTAATCAGGGTTTACCGTTAAATCTACATAACGCATGCGGTAGCGTAGCTCAGGATTTGTAAATCCATCGTATACGTTCCCTTCATCATCGCGTTTTACAATTGGTAAAGGACGTAATGATTTAGCTAAAACGGTGAAACCGGTAAGGTGGATAGAGATTTCTCCGGTTTGGGTAGTGAAAACATAACCTGTAATCCCGATAAAATCGCCGATATCCAAAAGTTTTTTAAATACGATGTTGTATAAGGTTTTATCATCGCCCGGACAAAGCTCATCTCTCTTCAGATAAATCTGGATACGGCCTGTTGAATCCTGTAATTCAGCAAAAGATGCAGCACCCATAATATTACGCCCCATGATACGACCTGCTAAACTCACAGTCTTATAGGCGGTTTTATCTTTTTCGTAGTTAGCTAAAATGTCGGCAGCAGTAACATTAATTTCGTAAGCTTCTGCTGGATAAGGCTCTATGCCCAACTGGCGTAGTTGTTTTAACGACTCACGTCGTAATACTTCTTGTTCTGATAATCCTATACTCATTTCGGGTATTTTTTGCAAAAAGTGATTTGCAATGTGTTTATTAATTGTAACCGATATCATTTCAAACATTGTTTTTCTGAAATGACACCTTTTGGCAAAGATAAGAAAGGTATTGTAATTAATAAATAAAAGTAAAGGTCTAAACTGATGCTTAGACCTTTGTTTTTTAATGTGGTTTATTATAACATGATCATCATGCTGTACTGAATCTTCAGGATCAGCATTCACCTCAAGTAGACCCTGAAATGAATTCAGGGTGACGATTTGTGAAAACTTTAATTATTCCCCAATATCTCAGCCAGTTTTACATTAAGTGCTTCGCCGCGGAGGTTTTTGGCAATTATTTTTCCATCCGGGCCGATCAGGTAGTTCTGCGGAACCGCGTTTACCTGATAAAGTTTAGCGATATCGCTTTTCCAGTATTTAAGGTCGGATACATGTGCCCATGTAAGGCCATCTTCCTGAATAGCTTTTACCCAATTTTCTTTTTTCTGGTCGAGCGAAACGCCCAGTACTTCAAGCCCCTTTTGATGGAACCTGTTGTAGGATTTTACGAGGTTTGGATTTTCTGCCCTGCAGGGTACGCACCAGCTCGCCCAAAAATCTACCAACACGTATTTACCTTTATATGAAGAAAGCGATACCGATTTATCTGCAGTATCAGGCGCTGAAAAATCAGGAGCCATTTTACCGATACCGAGTTTAGCGGCCGTTTTCAATACTTCTTCGAACTTTTTCCCAGCTGCACTTTCCCTGATATCTTTCGATAGAAACGCAAATACAGCCAATGTTGCATCTCCATCGGGTACCATGCCCGCATAATCTTTTAATGCGCTTAAACTGATGATAGAATTAGGATGTGCTTTTATAAAGGCCGCCTGGATTTCCTTTTTTTCGTCCTCAATTTTTCCAAATTGTTTTTGTAGTTCGGTTTGGTATTTTGGCGATTCCTTCTCTTCGTTTGGCAAAGCCAGGTATGAATTGTAGGTTTTGCTGAATTTGGCAGAATTTTCGGCCAGCATTTTACTTAATTCATTGTTCTCATCATTGATTATGGAATTTAATACCTTCGATTTCGCAATCGAATCAACAGGTGTGAGTTGAAGTGTTTTACCTTCAAGATAAAAATTGAGCCTATCGCCATTCTTTTTTGATGCATTGAGCCCTTTTCCTTTATGACTGATCAATAGGGTAGCCATGGCAGGTTCATCCAGCTGACCGTTAAACACAAATTTACCATCGTTAAGTGTAACCGAATCAGTTTTGGCTTTGTAGATTAAAAAGGCTTTAGCAGCCTTATCTGCATTATTGATCTGACCTGATAGCGTAAAATTTCCAGTTTGCGCAAAGGCAAGTACTGGGCAGCATGCAAGGATAGATATGATTATCTTTTTCATTTTATTAGGTTTTATGGTGCTTATTTAAAGATTTCTTCTAATTTTTTATCAATGGTAACGCCATCATCGCCAACTACCCTCGCCACAATTTTTCCTTTGGGATCGATCAGTATTTTTGTAGGGAGTGCGCTTATGCCATATTGTTCCATAATATCGTTCGGATTGCTTTCACCTTTCATTTTTTTAGTTATATCTCCACCGCCCAATACATGGTGCCAGGCACCAATGCTATCGGTTTCGATTGCTTTTTTCCAAAGCGCAACCCTGGTATCATCATCAGAAATACCGACAACATCTAATCCTTTATCTTTGTATTTGCCATAAATGTTACGTAAATGTGGATGGCTGGCCCTGCATGGAACACACCAGGTGGCCCAAAAATCGAGTAACACGTACTTACCCTTAAAATCGTTCAGGCTTATGGCTTTTCCGTTAACATCTGTTGTGCTGAAATTTGAAGCCATTTTACCGGGGGCACCTGCCTCTAATGCGGCCAGTTTTTTGCCCAATTGTTTGCCAATAAAATTATCTTTAAGTGCTTGTGGTAGTTTGGCATATACGGCATTTATGGAATCGGTGCTTAGCATACCACTGTACATGTAAACCATATATTCGGAAACATAAGAACGGGGATGTTCTTTTGCAAACCGGTAGGTAAGTTTTACCATGTTATCGCTGTGATAGTTCCTAAGTTTTTTAATTTCCTTCTTTTTTTCCTCGTCTTCGGTTTTAGGAAGTTTTGAAAGCGAATCCATTGCATCAACCGTTGGCTTTAAATAGGCTGTTAAGGCATCGGCATCTAACTGTGTTTGTGAACCTGTTAATTTCGATTTTCTGATCTGACCGGCATCAAGTTTAACCGTCATGTTGCCCGGTTCGATATAAAACTGGATACTGTCGTCTTTTTTACCCGTAACGCCCGGCTTTACGGAAAAGGAAGCTGTTTGCGGACCATCAATAATACCTGAAAAGGAGAATTTTCCGTTGTTAACAGCCTGTGCCAAATGAACGGATTTTCCATCGTTTCCGCTATACCTTAAGAAAACCGAATCTGTTTTTCCTTCGGTAACCTGTCCGGTTATTTTAAATGTTGAAGCCGGTTTTTGGGCATGCAAAAGGCCGGTTCCTGCTAAAAGCAGAAATAATGGTGACAATAAATTTTTCATGATAATTATTTAATAGATTTTTAAAATAAAGAGAAAGCCATGCCTTCCCAGCCCGCTTTGATATCATCCATCGGTTCAAAGCACCTCCATTACATCCATAATTTTGGTTGTTAACGGGCTGGTTAGGCAATAGAAAGCGTTAATTTTTACTTAGAATATCCGGGGTTTTGATCAACGATTAATGGATTGTTTATAAATTCTTCCTTCGGGATAGGAAAGATGTATTGGTTTTTGTCGGTAATAGTTGGCCTTAGCTGGGTTACGGTTGCCAATGGGAAACGCAGCAACGCCCAATAGGAAATGCCTTCTTCACCTATGAAATTCTTTACATATTCGTAATAAATCTGTTTAAGCAGATCGTCGCTCGTAGCAGCTGCATCAACAGTTGTAAAATCAGTTATACCGGCCTTTCCCATTATGGTTTTCAGTAGGTTTTTTGCTGCTACAGAAACACCTGCCGATCGTACCATGGCTTCGGCCTGCATCAGGTAAATTTCCGATAGCCTGAAGGCATATCCAACTTCCGAAATCTGGGTGGTGGTAAGGGTAGGGGTTACATATTTAATAAAATAAAAACCTTTGTTTCTTGCACCCGCATTACCAACAATCCATGTTTTTCGGGGATCGTTTGCAACCAGTGTATTAAAAGCGTTGGTTACCACGTAATAGGATGAGCGTACCACATAATTACCCGAAGTGTTGTAATAATATGCACTTTGGTTGGGCTGTGGCTGTATACCAAGCATCACCTCTGTACTGGTTAATCCTTTGGTATAAAAAATATCCTTTAGGTTGTTCTCCAGTTTGTACGGACCTGAATTGATAATGGTATTTCCTAATGTTGCACACTGTGCATAATCATCATTTTGCCCCCTGCTCAATAATACACGCATTTTTAAAGCCATTGCAGTCCACTTATTTGCATAAATATTGGTACTTGTTGCGGCTCCATTATCAATGGCGTAATTGATATCATCCAGGATAAAATCATAACTCTCTTTAACGCCGGCCCTTGCCTGAGGATAGTTTGTAGCAGTGATAAAATCCTTGCGGAGGATAACCCCAAAATTACTATTGATATTATCCCACTGACCAAAATAAAGCAACAGTTTAAAATGGGCAAATGCACGTAAAAACCTGGCTTCGGCCAAAATCTGCTGTTTACGTCCGTTAACGAAAAGGTCATCGCCCACTTTGTTAACCCCGCTGATTACCCCATTCGCAGCGTTGATGGTAGTATAATCCAATGACCATTCCCTGCTCATACCGGTAGTACCCAACTTATTGGTTTCTTCGTTTGTGGTATTGTTTCCATCGGCCATATAGCCTGATAAAATTCCTCCGTTAATCTGACTTGGAAGCCAGTTTGTTGAAGTTGCCGTAGCATTTGCAAGGCGGTAATAAACACCATTTAATGCAATATTTGCTGTTTGTTGGTTGATGATGCTGTTTCCTTCTACCAATGCATCATTCGGAAGTGCATCCAATTGTTTTTTGCAACCCGATACAACAAGGGCAAAAAAAACAATGCAGTAGATATTGATATATTTTTTCATCTTATTTTTTTATTAAAAACCTAATCTTATACCCATAATAAACTGTTTAACTGCCGGATACGCATTTGAATCTGTATAACCATCAATTAAGCTATAAGGATCGTTGCTTACTTCAGGATCTTGCCCTGGGTATTTGGTAATGTTGAATAAATTGGTTGCCGAAACATATACCGAAGCGGTTTGGATATTTATTTTATCTAACAGCGATTTTGAAAACCGGTAATTAAGGCTTACCGATTTTAATTTGATGTATGAAGAACTGTAAATGTTTTTATCGGATACCCCTGATGCATTTTGTCCGTAAATAAGCCTCGCATTGGTATTTGATGGATTTTCCGGAGTCCATCTATCCAATATCCTCACATTTTTATTTGTCCTGTCCGATACATATTGGTTTTGTACATCAGCCAGGTAAAGGATATGTCCGCCATAAGAATAGGTAAGTAGGGTAGATAACGAGAAATTTTTGTAAGAAAAGGTGTTGGTGTAACCGCCATAAAATTTAGGTGCTGCCGTACCAATCAGCCTGTAACCATCCGGGAAACCCGCTAAAGGTCCGGAGCTGGGGATTACATACATAGCATCGCCAATATTTAAATATGGCTGATAGAACGAATAATAGGTGAAAGCCTTTTTATAAGCGGCCAATTGTTCCGCATTCTGGATTATGCCGTTAAACTGGTTTCCCACAAATTGCCCGATGGGTAAACCTGTTCTTAAAACAGTGTTGGATAAAATATAACTTTGTCCGTTTGAAGAGCTTACGCTTCCATGGTTGGGATCAACAAAATCGGTATTTAAACCGGTAACCAAACTTCTGTTGAAGGAAATGTTGAAATCACTTCTCCACGAAAATGCCTTTCCCCTAAAAACATCGCCCTGTAAATTGATTTCCAATCCCCTGTTCCTGATATTGGCAAGGTTTGAGGTCAGGTTTCCGTAAGAAGAACTGGATGGTAAAGGCATATTAAATAATAAACCACTTGATTTTTTTTCATAAACACCTACACTTCCAACAATCCTCGATTTAAATAATGAGAAATCTAAACCGGCATCTTTTTGTAGTGTCGATTCCCATTTTAATCTGTCGTTACCCAGTTGTGATGGAATTACCGCGTTGGTTCCTCCATAAGCAACAGGTGTATATAAGGTACGGTACAGGTAATTTCCAATATTCTGTGTGCCGGTGTAACCTGCACTGGCCCTAAGTTTCAAATCATCCACCCAGGTTACGTTTTTCATGAAAGGCTCCTGCGAAATGCGCCAGGCCAAGCCGGCAGAAGGAAAATAACCTACACGGTTGCTGGTCGAAAATTTGGAGGAAGCATCAGAGCGGGCCGTAATGGTTACCAGATACCTGTCTTTAAACGCATAATTGGCCCTGATGTAAAAGCTCAGCAATGAGTTTTGTGCCGATGAAGCTACATTTGGCAGCGTAACTGCGGCAGATCCGAGGTTGTTCAGGATCAGATCGTCGGGGTAGGTTTGCCCCGAAGCCTGGAAAGAATTGATTTTGTTCTGTTCCCACGAAGTTCCTGCCACCACATCAATACGGTGATCTTCATTAAGCTGCTTGTTATAACTAAGGGTGTTTTCGATCAGGTAATTTACATTTTCTGTTTGTCCCTGCGAGCCAACACCTCCTTTGGTATCGGTTGAGCCACTGCTTGAAGAATATAAGGTAGATGACGGGGTGTAGTTCCGCTGGCGGTACTGGTTATAATTAATAGACCCCTGACTTTTAAAAGTTAAACCTTTAACAATTTTATATTCCAAAGTAATCGAACCTAAAAAAGCGGCATTTTTACCCTGGTTTATACCTTTTAGTAAACTTAAAGGGTTTTGGAAACCGTAGTAATTGTCGCTGCCTATGGCACTGCCGTTCAGGGTTTTTAATGTGCCATCAGGGTTATATGGCGCTAATGTTGGTGGTGCAAATAAAGCCTGCGAATAAACCCCATTGGTGATGTTGCTTGTGGTAAAACCATAGTCGATATTGGTTACAAATTTGAATTTGCTGTTGATCTCGTTATCCAGGTTGATCTTGCCCGAAAGACGCGAGAAATCAGTTCCTCTCAGCACACCATCCTGTTTGGAATAAGATAATGAAGTATAATATTTGGAGCCTTTCCCTCCACCGCGCACCGAAATATCGGTATTTTGGGTGATGCCTTTTCTCAGTACAAGGCTTAGCCAATCTGTATTTGCCGTTCCCAAATAATCAGGGTTGGTGAGGATACTGTTTGCTGTTGTACTTGTAGTAAGACCGGCCGCCACACGGTCGGCATTTAAGTTTCTGGCTGCTTCTTTCATGATCATGGTATAATCATCGGCATTTAAAAGTTTGGCTTTTACCGGAGAAGATAAACCTGTATAGTTATTGAACTGGAAAATCGGTTTTTGATCATTTAAACCTTTTTTGGTGGTAATGATAATTACACCATTTGCTGCTTTACTGCCATAAATTGCCGTTGCAGAGGCATCTTTTAAGATATCGATGGTTTCTATATCATTAATGTTTAAGCCTGCCAAACTGCTTAATCCTCTCGAAAAGCCTCCTGAAATTGCAGGGGTGGCATCGCTTGACGATTGTGCTACAGGATCAACCACCTCGCCAGGTGTTTTGATATACCTGTCAACAGGGGTTACCTGTATCCCATCGATAATATAAAGCGGATCGTTGCCGCCGAGGATAGAAGTTCCGCCGCGTATTTTTATCCCTGCAACACCACCCGGCGAGCCATCGGCCTGAACCACCTGAACACCTGGAGCTTTACCCGATAAGGCCTGATCAATGCTGGTGAAGGGAATATCTTTCACTTCGTCTATATTTACCGACGAAACCGAACCGGTAAGGTCTTTACGTTTTGTACTGCCATAGCCCACTACAACAACCTGTTCGAGTACCGAACTTATCGGGCTCAACATAACGGCATAATAGTTTTCCTTTCCGATTTTCTGCTCCTGTTGCTGGTAACCCACAAAAGTGAATACAAGTATATCGCCACGGTCGGCAGCAATGGTAAAAGAGCCATCTATCTGCGTGGCGGTGGTTTTCTTTGTGGTTTTGTTGCGCACGGTAACACCCATTAGGAAATTTCCTTTTTCATCGGCCACTTTACCGGAGATGGAAATAGCAACTTTGGCTACCGGCTGAATGTCTTTTTCTTTGACCGGTGTTTCTTCTTTCTGTTTCAGGATTACATTTTTACCGATTATTTTAAAAACAATTTCTTTATTTTTAAAACACAGATCAAGGGCAGTTTCTATTTCGGCATTTTTTAGCTCGATACTTACTTTAATGCCCGAAAGATCCTTGGCATCGTAAAAAAAGTGGTAACCTGATTGATTGGTAATGTTTTCAAGTACCTTTTCTATCGCTATATTTTTTTCATTCAGGCTTATCTTCTGTCCGAAGCTATTTGCGCTGGCCTGTACCAGGGCAATAAGCAGAATGAGCGTGGTTAGCTTCATAACCTTAAGAATTTTTTTAAAAAACTGCGTGTAGGCCACGGCAGTAGTAAAAGAATTAAAATTCATTACATTTGTTTGGTTTGGGTTAGTTAGATAAACAGTTCAGTTAAATTTTCTCCGTTAGGAGAGGGTTAAACCCAAATCTATTTTCGCAGGAGTGGTACCAGCACTTCTGCGTTTTTTTTGGAGATAACCTGGTTGGTTTAAGGTTAAATTTGTATCTGTTTCTTCATTTTCTTCATGTTTGGTTTGGTTGATAAAAGGATATTATTGAGTTACTATAATGGTTGATCCCTGCGGGCTTTGTTTTATCTTAAAGTTGATTTTTAGATAGCTTAAAATTTCGAGTACGTCTGATAGGTTTACATTGCGGGTAATCTCGCCCGAGAATAGCCTGTCGGGAATTTCTTTTTCGTATTCTACTTTCACATCATACCACCTCGAAACCTGGCGTAAAACTTCTTTAAAACTTGTATTCTTAAATTTGAAAATTCCGTTTTTCCATGCAACTACCTGCTCAATGTCCGGACTGGTTTTAACCGCTATTTTGGCATTGTTGTTATGCGTTTCAGTTTCAGCCTGCTCTCCCGGAACGAGCATTTTACTGTAGGCGCCTTTAACCAGTTTGATCTTCCCTTCAAGTAACGTGGTTTTTGTCAAAGGTTCATCCAGATAGGTGTTAATGTTAAAATGGGTGCCCAAAACCTCTACTGTCTGGTTTGCACTGCTTACTTTAAATGGTTTATCTACCTGGTGTACCACTTCAAAATAGGCTTCGCCGGTTATGCTTACCGATCGGGTATTTCCAACAAATTGTGTNGGGAAAGTGATAGATGATTCGGCATTTAACCAAACATTGCTTCCATCGGGCAATACCACCTGAAACTGACCGCCACGCGGCGTACTGATAGTATTATAGCTTATCTGGTTATTGCCGTTAGCCTCGTATACTACTTTTCCATCGGTGGCTTTATTTACAAAAGATAATTCTTTAATGCCCAAAATGCCTGTTTTTGCATCGGTTAACGAAACCTGTTTCCCATCGGCCAAAGTTAAAATTGCTTTATTGCCACCCGGTTTAATGTGGGCGTTGGCTATACTTACTATGTTCCCGTTATCTTGCTTTTTTAACAAAAAGAAGTAGCTACCTAAAGCTAATACAACCAAAACAGATGCCGCTACGGTGATTTTCTGCCATAGCGCAATCGTTTTAGCTGGTTTCGTAACTGTTAGTAACTTGTTTAACATTTCCTTTTCAGTATTTTTAAGTTCCTGCTCCGAAAGAGAAAGCCTTTCACCGGTATTTAGGTTGTTGTACCAGGTTTCGAAAATGCTTTTTTCTTCTTCCGAACAATTCCCCTCTGCATATTTCAGCAAAAGTTCTTTAGCGTTAAGGTTGCTCATAGGGTAAATTTGAATGCTTCAAAACTATATATCGGTTGATAATAGAGAAGGGGGGATAAGAAAATAAAATAATTAAAGTAAATTATAATAAAATAGCAAGAATAGCACTAAGCCCAGTTTTGTTCTTAATGTTTTCAGCGCTTTCTTTACCTGATCTTTAACCGTTTCTTCCGAAATGCCCATTTTTTCGGCAATTTCCTTATGACTAAGCTGTTCAAAACGACTCATTTTGAAAACTTCACGCATTCTTGGCGGTAAATTTTCAATTTCCTCGTTAATGATGGAGCGTAACTGATTTTCCCTTACTAAATAATCGGTGTGTGGTGGTTGACTATCTATAAAATTCTGTAAGGATTCGATGTATCTCTCTTTGGATTTATTTTTGGAAAAGAGATCAGCAATTTTATAACGTACAGCCGTAAATAAGTAACTGGCGAGGTTGATATTCGGTGTTATGCTTTCCCTACGTATCCAAAGAGAATAAAAAATTTCGTGCACAAGGTCTTTTGCATCCTCTCTACTTCTGGTTTTATTATAAGCGTGGCTATAGAGCAACGAATTATACCGGGTAAAAATCTCGGTATATGCCGAATGATTCCCTTTTTTTAGAAGGAGCAATAATTCTGAATCGCTTAAACTATTGTGCTGGGACATACATTCATAGCGAATTTACAATAAATTAAGGATTTACTAAAATGTGGGAGGTAAATCCTATCCAAATTGTCGTCATTGCGAGAAGGCTTTTTCAGCCGACGAAGCAATCTTACAACGATCGCTACCTCGCGTGCGCATTAAGATTGCTTCGTTCCTCGCAATGACGAAAATAATAAAAAGCGCTATGTATTAACTTGCTCTGTTATTCCGCTTCTACACCTTCTTCGTACATCTCGTTAATCGCCTCAGCATATTTTTTCTCTACAATACGGCGTTTAACTTTCATCGTTGGCGTAATTTCGCCTTCATCTATATTGAAAGGATTACGTTTGATCTTAAAGTTTTTGATGCGCTCAAATTTGGCAAGCTCATTGGAGATTTTCTTGATGTCGAGCTCCATCCAGTCGATAATTTCCTGGTTACGGATAAAAGGATCAGCTTCTTCAAAAAACGAAGGTTTAAGCTTAAAGGTTTCCTCCAAAGTTTCCCTGTTTGGGATAATGATGGCCGTAATAAATTCGCGTTTATCGCCGATTAAGAACAACTGGTCAATCTTTGGACTTTTTAGATAGATGTTTTCTACCGGCGTAGGATATACGTTTTTACCATAAGCATTAACGATCATGTTTTTTAAACGATCGGTAATCTGCAGGTTCCCTTTATAAAAACGGCCGATATCGCCTGTGTGGAACCACATAGCTGCATCAATCGCTTCGGCAGTTTCTGCAGGTTTATTAAAATAACCTTTCATTACGCAATGTCCACGCACAATTACTTCGCCTTCTGCACATTCAAAATCCTCATTAAAAGTATTGTGTGTTTGGATACTCAACATTTCTTTGCTCTCTACATCCTGAATGCCTACTTCAATACCAGGAATTACGCGTCCAACAGTACCGTAAACCTGGCGGTGGTATTCCGTTACCGACATTACCGGTGAGGTTTCTGTTAAGCCGAATCCTTCCAGTATTTTAATACCCAGATCGCCAAAAAACTCACCCACATTTTTAGGTAGGGCAGCGCCGCCCGAAATCATGAATTTTAATCTTCCACCAGTTTTTTCCTTGATCTTGCTGAATACCAATTTCTCTGCAATGCCTTTTTTGGCAGATAAGATCAAACCCGGATTTTTGCCGGCTTCTTTTGCTACACGGTATTTATTTCCTGTTTCAAGCGCCCAGGTAAATATTTTTGCTTTTGTTCCACCGCCTGCTGTTCCTCCTTTTATTGCTTTATCATGTATACGCTCTAGCAAACGCGGCACACAGCTCATTACCGTTGGGCGAACTTCTCCCATGTTTTTTGCCAGCAATTCCAAACTTTGTGCAAAGGCAATTTTACAGCCCTGTGCACAGCAAACATGATAGGTAGCTGTACGTTCGAATACGTGCGATAATGGTAAAAACGAAAGAAAAGTTTCTGTTTGATCAATCACCGGGATTTGCTGCAAACAAACTTCTACATTTTTAACAAAATTATAATGGGTAAGCATTACACCTTTTGGCGTTCCGGTAGTACCCGAGGTATAAATTAGAGAAGAAACATCTTCTGGCAATACCAAACTTCTGCATTGGTCTATTTCGGCCCTTTCGGCTGCAGTAACCTGATGCTTAAGTGCAAGGATATCCGAAAAAGCGATTACTTCTACATTTACATCAGCAGGGACAGTAACTTTTTCAAAATCTTTAAATGTCGGAATGATATATTTTAGTTCCTTACAATTGGCAGCAACTTTTAAAACTTTACGGTAAAGGAAATTATTCCCAACAAGAATGGCTTTTATGCCCGAATCGTTAATGATATAAGCCACTTCCTGTTCTGAAAGTGTAGGGTAAATGGAAACATTGATCACTCCGATCTGTTGGATTCCCTGATCGTAATAAACGTATTCAGGCGAGTTTTCGATCATCAAACCTAAGCGGTCGCCTTTTTTTATTCCTTTTTCTAAAAAGAATGCAGAAACTGCATCGGCTCTTTTTAGGGTATCTTCGTAAGAAATTTCAACCCATTCTGTACCCTGTTTATGGATCAAAAAGGTTTCTTGTGGCTGGTGTATATTTTTTACAACATTCCGCAACAGGGTAGGGACCGTTGAAAATTCGTTTATTAATGGCATTGCTCGTAATTGGTTCGCTGAATATAATTAACAATAATAACGCTTTTTGGTTTAAAAATACAAATTGGCGTTAGGGTTTCTTCCATGCTTGTCATCCTGAGCGCAGCGAAGGATCTTTATATAACAACACTGGATTCACTTAGATACTTTCTTTACATTTTAAATATCATTTGTTCGCCCATCTACACAGGCTTGCCTCGGCTCGCCGCCGCCGAAGGGCTCTTACCTTTTTCTTAATAAAAAGGTAACCCAAAAATCAAGGCTTGGATCTGATGTCGGACAAATTCGTTAAAGCTTTGACGGCGACAGTATCTAGGCTTTTATCCTAGCGTTATTCCATCGCTCTCGCTTGATCCTGCCTTGGATTGTGCCGGGTTGAATGGAAATGCTAAAGCTTTAACGTTTTCTCCTTCCATCATATCCTATGCCGGATGAGCAGGGTGCGGAGTAAATTTTCGTATTATTTCTATCGCACTCACTTTATCAGCAAAGACTGTCACTTTTTATTGATATGCTTTAACCATAATGGCGACTTTATCTGAATAATCAGTGTAAAGAATAGAAATCAGCCTTATCTGCGTCTTTTAGATCTGCGAAAATCTGCGGGGAAAAACAAAGAAAATAAATTCCTTAAAACGCAAAAAAGGTTCCATAAAATGAAACCTTTTCTTATAAATTTAGATCCGATTAAACTGAAAAACTCTCACCACAGCCACAGCTACGGCTTGCATTGGGGTTGATGAAATTAAAACCTTTTCCGTTTAAACCATCCGTGAAATCGAGTTCAGTTCCGGCCAGATAAAGGAATGATTTCATATCCAACGCAATTTTGATTCCTCTATCTTCAAAAAACTGATCGCCTTTTTGTTCTTCGTTATCAAAATCCAGATTGTATGATAAACCCGAACAGCCACCGCCTTTTACAGAAACGCGTAAAAAGTAATCAGAACCCATTTCCGAATCCTGCATTAAGTGGGTGATTTTTTCTTTTGCTTTATCTGTTATCGTAATCATAGTGATATAGATTTGAGATTTGAGATGTTAGGTTTGAGATATATTTGTGTACCCAAAGGTCTCACATCTCAATTCTATTGTCCCACATCTATTTTTAGTGGTGCGATTTTTCTAATACAATAGCTTCCAAGCCATTTTTAACGCGGTAATCGTTGATCGCAGATTTAATTGCATCCTCTGCCAATACCGAACAGTGGATTTTTACAGGAGGTAAAGCCAATTCTTCAACAATATCCATGTTATCGATAGATAAAGCCTCATCAATTGTTTTTCCTTTTAACCATTCTGTAGCTAAAGAAGAAGAAGCGATAGCCGAACCGCAACCAAATGTTTTAAATTTAGCATCGGTGATTACGTTATCTTCGCTAACTTCAATCTGTAAACGCATTACGTCGCCACACTCAGGTGCACCAACTAATCCTGTTCCTACAAATTTGCTGTCTTTATTTAAAGTACCTACGTTACGTGGGTTATTATAATGGTCGATTACTTTTTCTGAATATGCCATGTTTTTATTTTTTAATCTCCCTGCGGAGCAATTTTTTAATTATTTGTTTAGTGTTGGGCGTTCTGCGTATGGCGGTTGGCGTTTAACCTTCTACCTTTAACCTTTAACCTTCAAGCCTTCAACCTTTCTTAGTGTTCAGCCCACTCGATTTTACTCAAATCGATTCCTTCTTTAAACATTTCCCAAAGTGGCGAAAGTTCTCTTAAGTGGTTAACTGCTTTTTCTGTAACTGCAATTGCCTGGTCTATTTCTGCTTCAGTAGTAAACCTTCCTAAACCGTAACGGATAGAAGAGTGTGCTAAATCATCAGATAAACCTAAGCTTTTTAATACATACGATGGTTCTAAAGAAGCAGATGTACAGGCCGAACCTGATGATACTGCCAAATCGCTCATTGCCATCATTAAACCTTCACCTTCAACATATTTGAAAGAAATATTGGCTACATGCGGTAAACGGTGTTGTGTATTACCATTAACATAACTTTCTTCCATTTTGTTCAGTGTCGATTCTAATTTATCGCGTAATGCAGATAAACGGATCGATTCGCTTTCCATTTCTAAACGGCAAAGTTCGCAGGCTTTACCCAAACCAACAA
Source organism: Pedobacter sp. UBA5917 (assembly GCF_002432345.1). Lineage (GTDB taxonomy): Bacteria > Bacteroidota > Bacteroidia > Sphingobacteriales > Sphingobacteriaceae > Pedobacter. The sequence goes on along the minus strand of NZ_DJDT01000106.1, from coordinate 2,013 downwards.
TACCAGGAACGTTTAATGTACCCGAACGCATACCTCGCTCGTGGCCACCGCCATCCATTTGTGCAGTAACTTTAACCCTTGGGTTTTTACGGCGAACATAAAGTACACCAACACCTTTCGGACCATACATTTTATGTGCCGAGAAAGCCATTAAGTCAATACCGTCAGCATTTACATCAACAGGGATTTTACCAACTGCCTGCGTAGCATCAGTCATAAATAAAGCACCGTGTTTGTGTGCAATGGCTGCAATTTCTTTTACCGGTTGTATTACGCCGATTTCGTTGTTACCATACATAATCGAAACCAAAATGGTTTCAGGTGTCATGGCAGCTTCCAATTCAGCTAAATCAATTAAACCGTCTTCTTTAACACCTAAATAAGTAACGCGTGCGCCATTTTTTTCTAAGTGTTTGCAGGTATCTAAAACTGCTTTATGTTCAGTAACCGCAGTAATAATGTGGTTACCTTTTTCTTTGTACATTTCAAATACACCTTTAATAGCCAGGTTATCGGCTTCGGTAGCACCTGATGTAAAAATAATTTCTTTTTCAGTACAACCGATTAATTTGGCTACCTGCTCGCGGGCGTAATCAACACCTTCTTCGGCCACCCATCCAAAGGCATGGTTACGGCTGGCGGCGTTTCCAAATTTTTCAGTAAAGTAAGGTAGCATTGCTTCCAGCACACGTGGATCTAACGGTGTTGTAGCATTATTATCTAAATATATCGGCTGTTTCATCTCTATTCTGTTAATTATACCACAAAGATACGAAAAAACTTATTTAACAATTATAAATAATAGCTATGAGCTTATAGATAAAAGCCGCATTTTTACATTCACATAACCTTATAATCTATGAAAAAGATAGAACACATCGGTATCGCCGTAAAAGATCTCAACAGTTCGATAGCCATTTACGAGAAACTACTCAATACCGATTGCTATAAAACAGAGCAGGTTGCATCCGAATCGGTAAATACAGCCTTTTTTAAAACCGGCGAAAACAAGGTAGAACTGCTCCAGGCCACTGCTGCGGATAGCGCAATTGCCAAATTTATCGAGAAAAAAGGAGAGGGGATCCATCATATTGCTTTTCTGGTTGATGATATCCTCGCCGAAATGGAAAGGCTGCATCAGGAAGGTTTTGTACTACTCAACGAGTCGCCAAAAAAAGGAGCCGATAATAAAATGGTGTGTTTCGTACATCCAAAAGATACCAATGGTGTGCTGATCGAGATCTGCCAGGAGATTAAATGGGTGTAGAGGATGGAAAATGGAAGAATGTAAGATGGATGATGTACACGCATCCGTCACCCTGCCCCGATTACTACCTTGGGATCAACATTTTTCCTCCTAGATAGACCCTGAAATAAATTCAGGGTGACGACTCTCAATGAAAAATGTACGCTGGGAACCTTTTAAGGCAATATTATTATCGAACTCAAATTAAAACTATTTTTAATGAAAAACCCTGATCTTGAAATCCTACAATCTTAAAAATCCTGTTCCAATCCTAAAAATCCTGTTCTATGTCGTTAGTTAGCATCATCAGTAAAGATTTTGATATACCGGATAACCTTTCCGAAAGCCAGTTACGCGATGCCATGGTTGATGCTTTTGCCTATCTTATTGATAACGATTTCCCGAAACTGATCCAGATCTTATATAAAGCTGATGTTGATCAATATAAGTTAAAAGAATTGTTGGAAACGGTAGAAGGCTCAAGCTCGGCCGAAGTAATTGCCGATGCATACATTGCCCGCCAAAAGGCCAAAATAGAAACCTGGGCAAAATATAGTCCGAAGAAAGATTAATTTATTCCTGCGAAGGATTAAAACGGTTGTACATATCCATATCAAAAAACGAAATGGAGTTAATCTTATCTGCTTTTAATACCAGATCTGTTTTTAATTCGTCTGTATTGGCAACAGAACCGTCTTCGATATAACTGGCGTAAACCGTTAAATATTGCGTGGTAAAAATCAGCTCTTTATCGTCGGCCTTTCGGT
>NZ_DJDT01000278.1 GCF_002432345.1 Pedobacter sp. UBA5917 | reverse complement strand
CCCTGAACTTGTTTCAGGGTCTATCTTGCAGGAAAGATGCTGAAATAAATTCAGCATGACGGCTACAAGTAAAAAACTTCAGTCGAAATGACGTACATTATTGGGTAAACCAGCCCGAATACATGATATAATTATCAGGCAATTTATTCAATAAAGCCCTTTGCTCCTCAGTAATGGGCTTTATTTTTTTAGCAGGCGTACCGGCATATAAATAACCTGTTTCGCATATCGTATTCTCCAAAATAACTGAACCAGCTGCTATGATACAGTACTCTTCAATAATGGCATGATCCATTACAATAGCCCCCATGCCTATCAAAACATTATCCTGAACAGTACAGCCATGTACAATGGCATTGTGTCCTACTGATACACGATTACCAATATGTGTAGAGGCTTTTAAGTACGTTGCATGGATTACTGCACCATCTTGTATATTAGACTCATTTCCGATGGTAATGGCATTTACATCCCCTCTGATTACAGCATTAAACCATACGGAACATTTATCACCAATCACCACATCACCAACGATGGTTGCGTTCTCAGCGATGAAATTATCTTTTCCTATTTCAGGATATTTATTTTTTACAGGCAGTATTAAAGGCATAATATTATTTTACGTCACCCTGAATTTATTTCAGGGTCTTTTAAAGTATTGTTTATCTCGCATGTTAGATGCTGATCCCGATATAAAATCGGGACAGCATGACGACATTATTTAAAAAACAGTATCTACCAGTTCATTAGCATGTTCCGGATAATCGGTTGTAAAATGCAAACCCCTACTCTCTTTACGCTGCATGGCCGATTTAATCACCAGATAAGCCGTTTGGATTACATTTCGCAACTCACAAAGTTTAACCGATACTTTATTTTTTTTATAAAATTCTTCAGTTTCCTGATAAATCAGGAATAAACGGCGATGTGCCCTTTCCAAACGGAAATCGGAACGTACAATACCTACATAATCGCCCATAATTTTTTGCAGCTCTCTTAAGTTGTGCGTTACCAGCACGTCTTCGTTGCTTTGCGTAACGCCTTTTGAATCCCACTCAGGAATCTGATCTGGAATAACATTATTTTTAAAGTTTTCAATTGCATCCTGGTAAATGCGGTGTGCAAAAACTGTAGCTTCAAGTAAAGAATTGGAAGCCAATCGGTTAGCACCATGTAAACCTGTTGAAGAGCATTCTCCACAGGCATATAGATTTTTTATAGAAGAACGTCCGTATTCATCAACCAGGATACCGCCACACATATAATGAGAGGCAGGTGTAACCGGGATATAATCTTTCGTCATATCAATCCCTATTGATAAACACTTGGCATATATATTAGGAAAGTGTTTTAAAATATCTGCTTTCTTACGCATTGTAATATCCAGGTACACAAAGTCATCGCCCGATTTTTTCATTTCGTTATCCACTGCACGGGCCACAATATCACGCGGAGCAAGCGATTTACGTTCATCGTATTCATGCATAAATTCTTCGCCATTTTTACGTCTTAAAACGCCTCCAAAACCTCTAACAGCTTCCGAAATCAGGAACGATGGATACTCTCCAGGATGATATAAAGCCGTTGGGTGGAACTGTATAAACTCCATATTCCTCACTTTTCCTTTTGCACGGTAAACCATCGCCATACCATCGCCTGTTGCAATAACCGGATTTGTTGTAGCCGAATACACGTGGCCCGCACCACCCGAAGCCATTACAGTAACATTTGCTACAATCTTTTCCACATCGTTAAGCTCTGTGTTAAAGGCATATATCCCATAACAGTTAATATCTTCGGTACGCTTATCAACAAATTCACCTAAGTGGTGCTGTGTTATCAACTCCAATGCGAAGTAATGTGTTAATATCTCTATGTTGTTATTCTCATGAATTTCATTTAGCAACACCCTTTCTATCTCATAACCGGTGATGTCTTTATAGTGGAGAACGCGGTGCTCAGAGTGCCCGCCTTCCTTCGCTAAATCATAAAAACCAGAGTTGTCCTTATCGAAGTTAATACCATAATCAATGATCTCCTGAATACGCTGAGGCCCCTCTTTTACAACGATTTCCACAATTTTTTCGTCGCATAAACCATCGCCTGCAATCAGTGTATCTTCAATATGTTTTTCAAAAGAATCACCTTTATCTACCACAACCGCAACGCCGCCCTGGGCGTATTTTGTATTCGATTCGTCTTCATTCGACTTCGTAACAATTAAAACCTTACCAAACTTTGCAGCTTTAAGTGCAAAACTCAAACCCGCTATACCTGAACCGATTACCAGAAAATCTACTTTCCTCATTAATAAAAACATTTACTTTATCCACGATGTTAACAACTAGTTAATAAATGTTAACTCCATGTCTAAATTATCCTAACAAATAAATTTGAATGTTTAAAGCTACTCTAAAAACACAATTTGCCACAATCTTTTGCGCAATTTTTAAGCAGCTTTATACAAGTAATTAACTTTTTCCCCACTTATAAACAATTAACATTCCAGTATTGATAAAAATTGAGACGATTTTCGATAAGCCTGAAAATCAAACTTATGATATTAGATAAATGTAATCTAAATGTTAGTAAACGATTAATAACTTATCTTAAAGAAAGAATTTTCTGAACTTGCCAACATTATTAACACACTAATAAACAAACAAGATTTATTTATTTAAAATAACTTATTAATTATTGAGGCGTGGAAAGCTTTATCTTTGACCAACGTCAAAATTCAAAAAAGGAAAATTTTAAAATGAACATAGATGTCTTAAAAGAAATCAACAAAAAAGGTTTCGCAGAAGAAGAAATTGATCCTACACTCGATCTTTTTGTAGAGATTGAGAAATTAAAAAAGGAAAAGAATGCCATCATCCTCGCACATTATTACCAAGAACCTGACATACAGGATATTGCGGATTACATTGGCGATAGTTTGGGATTATCTCAGGAGGCTGCAAAAACGGATGCTGATGTAATTGTGTTTGCAGGCGTACATTTTATGGCCGAAACAGCAAAGATTTTATCGCCCAGTAAAACGGTATTATTGCCTGATGTAAAAGCAGGTTGCTCATTAGCAGATAGTTGCCCACCGCACTTATTCAGAAAGTTTAAGGAAAAATATCCCGATCACCTGGTAATCACCTATGTAAACTGCACGGCCGAATTAAAAGCTTTAAGTGATATTGTTTGTACAAGTACAAATGCGGTGCAGATTGTGGAGAGTTTACCAAAAGATCAAAAAATCATTTTTGGTCCTGATCGCAACCTGGGCGCTTACGTTGCTAAAAAAACAGGTAGGGATTTGGTATTGTGGAATGGCGCTTGTATGGTACACGAAATTTTTTCGCAGGAAAAAATTACAAAACTGAAAGAACGCCACCCGAATGCTAAATTTATTGCCCACCCCGAATGTGAAGAGGTGGTTTTAAAAATGGCTGATTACATTGGTTCAACAACCGGTTTGTTAAAGTATACCATTACCAACCCAGCTACCGAATTTATTGTGGCAACCGAAAGTGGGATTATCCACCAGATGGAAAAGGCAAACCCAACAAAAACATTTATTCCGGCACCGCCAAATAACAGCTGTGCCTGTAACGATTGCCCCTATATGAAGAGAAATACTTTAGAAAAACTATATTTATGTATTAAAAACGGTTTGCCTGAAGTTACGGTTCCACAACATATTATTGAACAGGCAGTTAAACCGATCCAACGCATGTTGGATATTTCGGCAGAGCTGGGGTTGTAACGCGTAAAGACATCCGAAGTTTTGCCGGCTTTGGGCCTTTGGAAACTTCGGATGTCTAATTAAAAATTTATGGAAAAAAACAACATTCTTAAAAATTACTCTGGTTTGTTATGGCTTTTGGCGGGCATAACTGTGGGGAGTATTGTGGGATTGATTTTTGGGAAAAGTGTTGAAAGTATAAAACCCCTTGGTGATATATTTTTGAACCTGTTGTTTACAGCTGTTATTCCATTGGTATTTTTTGCGGTTTCATCAGCCATTGCAAATATCGACAGGAGTAAAAAACTGGGGCGATTATTAACCGTAATGGTTTTGGTTTTCCTGGCTACCATATTGATTTCAGCAGTTTTGACCTTAGTGGCCACCTGGATTTTTCCGATCCATCAGCAATTGGGAAATGCAACTTTACCTACCGAACCCGAAAAAATACAATCATTTGGAGAACAGATGACCCAACTTTTTACTGTTGGGGAGTTTTTTGAGATCGGTAGCAGAAAAAATATGCTCGCGCTGATTATTTTTTCGGTTTTAGTTGGTTTTTCTACCCTATATGCAGAAAAAAAAGGCGAAGGATTTAAAAAGTTCCTGGTTTCCGGCAATGAAGTGATGAAAAGGCTCATCATTTTGATAATGAAACTTGGTCCGATAGGTTTAGGTGCCTATTTTGCCTATCAGGTTGGGGTTTTTGGTCCACAGCTTTTTGGTACCTACGCAAAGGCATTAGGTCTGTATTATGGGGTTGGCGCATTTTATTTTATTGTTTTTTTCACTTTATACGCTTTTGTTGCAGGTGGGTTTAAAGCCATAAAAGTGTTCTGGAAAAATAATATTGTGCCTTCCTTAACTTCAATCGGAACCTGTAGCAGCATTGCTACTATTCCGGCAAATTTGGAGGGGACCACAAAGATGGGGGTGCCGGCATATATCACAAATGTAACCATTCCCTTGGGATCTACGCTACATAAAGATGGTTCTAGCATCAGTTCCATTATAAAAATTGCAGTTGTTTTTGCCATTTTTGGTAAAGATTTAGTACATGTAGATACCATTATTTTAGCTTTGGGCATAACTGTTTTGGTGAGTATAGTAGAGGGTGGAATACCAAATGGTGGTTATATTGGCGAGTTATTGATGATTTCGGCTTACCAACTTCCACCTGAAGCTTTGCCACCGGCAATGATTATCGGAACTTTGGTTGATCCGATGGCTACTTTGTTAAATGCCACCGGTGATAATGTTGCGGCGATGTTGATTGCCAGGTTTACAGAAGGTAAAAATTGGATGGAAAATAAAATGTAAAATCCGTCACCCTGTCCCGATTTTACATCGGGATCAGGGTCTTTTTGAATTGAGATGCTGATCGCGAAGGTTCGGGGCAGCAAGACGACAATTATAATATAACTATGTTTGAAAATAAAGAGCGTACAGATATTAATGAATTAGGTGAGTTTGGGTTAATTAAACACCTGACTACCAATTTTAAAATTAAAAACGATTATTCGGTAAAAGGTGTTGGCGATGATGCAGCTGTTTTGGATGCAAAAGGAAAACAGACCTTAATCTCAACTGATTTATTGTTGGAAGGAATCCACTTTGACCTGGCCTATGTGCCATTGATGCACTTGGGTTACAAAGCGGTGCAGGTTAACCTGAGTGACATTTATGCCATGAATGGGAAAGCCAGTCAGATTACAGTTTCACTGGGTTTGTCGAGTAAATTTCCTTTAGAGGCTGTTGAAGAAATTTACAAGGGAATTGAACTGGCCTGTAACAAATACAACATCGATTTAATCGGTGGCGATACCTCTTCTAGTAAACAGGGATTGGTAATTAGTGTAACCAGTATCGGTTATGCTGATGCTGATAAAGTGGTTTACAGAAATGGTGCACAGGAACACGATCTACTTTGTGTTTCTGGTGATTTAGGCGGTGCTTATTTAGGTCTGCAGATTTTAGAAAGAGAGAAATTGATCTATCTGGAAAATCCTCAGATCCAGCCTGATCTGGAAGGAAAGGATTACATCATCGAGAGGCAGTTAAAGCCCGAAGCAAGGATGGATATCGTAGCACTTTTAGATGACCTGAATATCAAACCAACTTCTATGATTGATGTTTCGGATGGTTTGGCTTCAGAAATTTTGCATCTGGCAGAGCAATCTGATAAAGGAATTACGATTTACGAAGAGAAAATTCCTTTAGATCCGATGACTTATGAAACTGCCCGTGAGTTAGGTTTAGACCCAACTGTTTGTGCCTTAAGCGGTGGCGAAGATTATGAACTCTTGTTTACCATCAGTCAGGAAGATTATAAAAAACTGAAACATGATGTAGATATCACCGTGATTGGACATGTTACAGATAAAAACTCAGGGTGTAAAATGGTTTCGAAATCAGAAAAAGTACATGAGCTAAAAGCCCAGGGCTGGAATGCTTTTAATAAATAAATGAAAATATTAAATTATCTTTTGAAGAGACCGGCACTTTATTTAAGTGTCGGTCTCTTTATTTTTTCGTTAACCAGACCAGCTTTTGTTGTAAACGATGGCAGGGCTTTAGAATCCAGTAACTCGTTTCTTCATTTTATAATTGGTGGTATTGCAATATTGGGTGGGGGTACTTCAGAGTTTTTGGTATGGCTTGCTAATCCTTTGTATTTTATTGCTTTATTTTTATTATTTAAAAATAAAAAAGGATCTATTTTCTTTATTATTATCGCCAATTTACTGGCCATTTCATTTTCACGTTGGAAAGAAATATTGATTTCTGAAAGTGGCTCAACAGGAAAAATTGTCTCTTTCTGTTCGGGTTATTATTTATGGGTTGCAAGCATGATTGTTTTGTTTTTTGCAGTTATTTTTCAATTTAGAAAAGACTTGTTGTCATCGCAAGCGGAATGAAACGCAACCGAGAACCATGTAAGTGCTCAGCGAAACTAAATCTATCTTGAGATAGATTTCTCCATTTCGCTACCGATGAAGAATCGGTACAGGTCACGCTTCAGTCGAGATGACGATTTTTTTTATGCGATCGTCACCCTGAATTCATTTCAGGGTCTATCATGCCTAAAAGATGCTTAAATAAATTCAGCATGACGAATTCAGACAACAGCTCTACACTCCGAAAAATAAAAAACAAAAAAAATCGTTCTATGGGTTTATTAAAAAATTACTAACTTTGTAAGTTTTTGCAATTATTTTGCAATGTATGAATTTCAGCTAACGCTCGTTTCTAACGAGCGTTAGTTAGGTAATGGGTTGTCTGTTTTAATGCCTTGGCCAAAAAGCTGATAACCCTTTTCTCTTCTCATTTTTAACGCTTCATGAAAAAAATAATAACGCTCGTATTTATTTTCTTTACACTTGCTTCCCATGCTCAAAGTAATAAAGAAATTATATCTGTAAAGTTTGGTTATGGCTCTACAAATGTGGTTATCAAAGAGGCCAATTCTCCGGCTCTAAATCTGTTTGGCTACAGTTTTTCAACAGGAAATACTTTTGTTGGAGAGGGGATTGAACTTGGTTTATCAAAATCCATTAATTCCAGTTTGTTTCTCGAATTGGGATTTTCTAATTTCAAAGGCACTGATTTAATGTATAAAATAAACAGTTATGAAAGGAATTATAAGCTAAAAGGTTTTCAGGTACCTATATCTGTAAATTATCTTTTTAGGAATGAGGAAAAAAGATTGCGATTTAATTTAGGTGCCGGATTCCAGTATTTTAAATCAAGGTTAAATCAATCTGAGCGTTATATCAATACCAATAATGTTCAGGTAGAAAATCAGCTGGAAGCCATTGATCTATCTGAAATACATTTTTTGTTTAGACCTGGTTTACAATATAGAATAGTTAAGAATTTAACAGCAGCTTTTGTAGTGAAGGTTTCGTTATCTCCAGATGGGAGATATACCGATAACCCAGCTATTTCAGTTAAATATACATTCATTAATAAGAATTAAAGGATTTTAAATCAATACTTTATATATAATCAAAAATTTTTTAAAAAAACGTATCATGGGTTTATTAAAAAATCACTAAATTTATAGGTTTTTTCAATTACTTTTTAAGTTTTAAATTTCCAAAAAATCGAGAGGCTTCGCCTCATACTTTTAATAAAGCTATAAATCCTGGGTTTCATTAAAATCGAGATACTTTGTATCGATCTGTTTAGTCGCTTTTGCACCCAGTTTTTTAATCTTCTCAGAAGTATTTGTTAAATTTCCGGCACCGACTGATAGTTTGTTAATCGCTTTATCGTAAGCATCCTGCCCATTTTTAATGTATTTGCCAATATTTTCCATGTCGGCCACAAAACCTACAAATTTATCGTACATGTTACCGCTTAAACGGGCAATTTCCATTACGTTGCGGTTTTGGCGTTCCTGTTTCCACATGCTGGCGATGGTGCGTAGAGTGGCTAATAAAGTAGATGGACTCACGATCACCACCCTCCTGTCCCAGGCAAAATTGAAGAGTTCGGCATCTTTTTGAACCGCAATACTGAAAGATGATTCTATAGGAACAAACAAGAGCACAAAATCAGGGGAATTGATTTTATATAGGTCCTGATAATTTTTTGAAGAAAGTTCCTGGATGTGGTTCTTAATGGAAGCCAAGTGCTGTTTTACATAGCCTTCACGCTCTTCATCTGTCTCTGCAGATACCGAACGCTCGTATGCCACCAAACTTACCTTAGCATCAACGATAAGATGTTTATCATCCGGGAGATCGATTACCACGTCGGGTTGGTAACGACTGCCTTCGGCAGATGTATGCGAAGCCTGAATGCGGTATTCATGATCGCGCACCAGGCCAGAGCGTTCCAAAACCTTTTCTAAAATTACCTCGCCCCAGTTTCCCTGCTTTTTGCTATCGCCTTTTAAAGCTTTGGTTAAATTATTGGCATCTTCCTGGATCTGCTTGCTTTGGTCCATTAATAGAGAAATCACTCCTTTTAACGTGTTCCGCTCATCCGACTCGGCTTTGTATACCTTTTCTACCTTATCTTCAAAGGCTTTGATGTTTTCTTTCAGCGGATTTAAGATAATATCCAGATTGCTACGGTTCTGCTCAATAAATTTAGTCGATTTTTCTTCCAATATTTTATTGGCGATCAGCTCGAAATCTTTGTTTAGCTTTTGTTGCGACTGTTCGAAGCTTACTTTTTGTTCAGCCAGCTTTTCTTTTTCGGCCATGTAGAAAGAGCGGGTACTTTCCAGTTCGCGGTTGGCATCCGCAAGCCTGTCGCGTTCTGATTGTAGTTCTTCAATTAAGCGCTGCTGCTCCTGTTTAAGCAAGGTGGTGATATGTTCTTTCTCGACCGTTAGATTGGAAACACGTTCATCGGCTTTGGCCAAACTGATCTTCAAAGATTCGTTTTCGTTTTTTATTTTTTCGAAATCTTCTACTGATACAATTGATAATGCAGCCTGGGGCTTTTTAAGTAATAAAATAACCAGAACAATTAAAATAATAATTAGTAAAGCAATGCCGACGATCTCCATAATGATAAAAATTTTAGCAAAAATGGAAATTTAAAATAGATATACCAAAAAAAATTAGTCAATCTATCCAGGAAAAAACCGTAAAATTTTTCTATAATTGGGCATTAGTATTTTATAAATGAACGCATTAACAGTCCTCATCTCCTGCCCCGATCAAGTAGGTTTGGTTACAAATATCACTCGTGTGCTGGCTGCACATCAGCTCAATATTATTGCCATGCGCGAGTTTGTGGATGAGGCAAACAGAGCATTTTTTACCCGCATTGCCTGTACCGGAAACCTGGAGGATGCAGATAAACTGAAGGCCAAACTTTTAGAAAACCTGCCAAATGATGCCGAGGTAAATCTGATTACCGAGCAGGAGAAACAGATTGCTGTGCTGGTAACCAAAGAGTACCATTGTTTGGCAGAGATACTGATCAAAAACCAGTTTAAAACTTTAGGTGCAAATGTTCAGTGTGTAATCGGTAATTATGAAAGTTTAAGGGATTTTACCGAAAAACTGGGCATTCCCTATTTTTATGTTGATCATAACAATAAGGATAAAAGTGTATTTGAAGCCGAAATAAAGGAAATTGTTAACCGTTTTGAGGTAGATTACCTGGTGCTGGCCAAGTTTATGCGCATTTTATCGGCCGATTTTGTAAAAGATTATTCGGGTAAAATCATTAATATCCACCACTCCTTTTTACCGGCTTTTATCGGTGCCAATCCTTACAAGCAGGCTTTTGAGCGTGGTGTAAAGATTATCGGAGCTACTGCCCATTTTGTAACCGATAATCTGGACGAAGGGCCGATTATTACCCAGCACACCAACCATGTAGACCATAATTTCGGTGTGAAAGAAATGGTGAGGGCCGGAAAGGAAATAGAGAAAAAAGTGTTATTAGAAGCGTTGGAGCTGATTTTCGAAGACCGTGTTTTTGTAAGCGGAAATAAAACGGTGGTGTTTAAATGATGTAAAAAGTAAAATGGATGATGGGATTGATACTTCGCTATTATGCCATTGTTTGTCATCTCGATCCGATAGCTATCGGATGCAATGAAGGATCTTTAAAATAGGAAGTAAACTATGCTGATTTTGCGGTTAAAAAGAAAATAATACCGAATTTGTTGACGGTTGAATAAATTTCTATATTTAGTATAAACAAATACTCTGTTAACGCATAACTCTCAATATGAAATATATCTTAACACTTCTCCTTCTTTGGTCTATCGGATCAAAAGCTCAAACAGAACTGCAATTTAATCATTCATTAATTAATTGTGAGGATAAGTGGGTTGCTTTTCCAATGAACAATGACGGCACTTATAATTTCGGATTTATTTATTTGGATAACGAAGCCGGCTTAACCCTTAATGTTGAAGGAACATTTAAAATTGACGAAAAAGGCCAATTTGTAGCCGATAAAATTAGGAATTCTATGGTGAAGCATCGGATTCCACCTACAAAAGTTTTGGCTGCACTTATTCCTAGCTCTAAATTTAGTGAACTCCAGATACAGGAAACCCCAGATTGGTTAAAAGCATATAAAACAAACGAAAATGACGTTAACCGGCTTTTTAGATTAGGATTTGTATACAATCAATGGGACCTTGCAGATAAAGCATTGGTATATTTGGAGAAAGTAAAGACAATCAATCCGAAATACAATGGGTTGATTTTTGAATTTGCTTTTGCATACAACGTATTAAAGCAATACGATAAGGCAGTGGTTTTGTTAAAGCAGGCCATTATTGAACATCCTGAAGATTGTTTGCTACATCGCGAACTTGTTTATGCACAATTGAATATTAAATTAACAGATGCAGAAGAAACATATAAAAATGCGGCTAAATGGTGTTTTGAAAGCTATTCGAAAAGTGAAATGGCGCATAACATAGCTTATCATTACTATCTTTTAAAAAATAAGCAGAAATTTAATTATTGGGCTGATGAAGTTGCAATGAATAGTAAACCAGAAGATCAATATGCTCAAAAGATAAAGCTCATGAAGGCTGAAATGGATAAATTATAAACTCCTTAAAAGAAGCTCTGCCACATCTTCTCCTGTTTGTGAGCCTATGGCAACCCCCATACCATTGCACCTTGTGGCACAGAATACATTTGGCCTGATTTCTTCTATAAAAGGTTCAAGTGTTTTTCCAAAGGCCATAATTCCGCTCCAGCGATAGTCGATTTTAAAATCGGTTTTTGGCAGGATTATGTGTTTAAGTAAATCTTCAAGTGCTTGCTGAACACTTTCGGTTTGCCCAAATTGAGCTGTTTCTTCAGCTTTAAAATCTATATTCCTGCCGCCGCCCAACAATATCCTATTATTGATGTTCCTGAAATAGTAATAACCCTTATCGTAATGGAAAGTACCGGCCACTTTTAAATTTTTAATGGGTTTGGTAATTAAAACCTGACCACGACCTGGCCTAATATTGATATCCGGATAAAGGTCTTTTATAAAAGCATTGGTGGTTACAATAAGCCGTTTACATAAAAAATTTCCATTTGGGGTAATTAAAAGAAGATCCTGGGTATTTTCTTCAATCCGTTCTACCGCACAATTATTAAAAATACTGATGCCGAGCTGCTGTGCATATTGGATTAAAGCCAGCATCATTTTGCCGCTGTCAATCTGCGCTTCGTAGCGGTTTTCGATCAATGTATCTACACCTTTAAAACCGAAGGATTTTATTTTTTTTGAATTTAAGCCAAAAGCATCAGCACCAACAATATCTTTAACGATACCATTAAAATGTTCAATTTTGGATACACTTGTATGGGACAAAGAACTGTCGCTATTTTTAAATAATTCGTAGCTGCCTAAACATTGGTAATCGATGGTGTTATCGCCCAATAAACTGCGCAGTTTAAGCAGGCCTTTCCAACGTTTTTCAATCAGTGCCGCAAGCCTTTCGGCGCCGATCATCTCTTCCTGTTCAATCAGTTCCGAAATGCTTCCAAAACAGGCAAAACCTGCATTTTTAGTGCTGGCACCGCTTGGTAAAAATCCCCTTTCGAGTACTGCTATTTTTAAAGTGGGAAGCGATTTTTTAAGATGGATGGCAGCGTTTAAACCAACAATACCGCTGCCGATAATGATGGCATCATAATTACAAAAAAATGATTCTTTTTCCCAGTATGAAAGCTCGGTTGGCATACCATAAATGTACTATTTTTTAATTCTTAAATAATATGGGAACGCTTTTTGATATATGCTGAATTGAAAAACATACATAAGAAGATGGGAGTTTATTTAATATTAATCATCCCGGTATTATTGTTGAGCATGTTTGTACAGTGGCGCTTTAGGAACAAGTTTTCTATGTATGCCGAAATGCAATTAAGCTCTGGTTTATCGGGCAAAGAGGTGGCAGAAAGAATGCTGCATGATAATGGGATATACGACGTGAAGGTGATGAGTACCGAAGGGCAATTAACAGATCATTACAATCCAACAGATAAAACCGTTAATTTAAGTACAGATGTATATTACAGCCGTAGCGTTGCAGCAGCAGCGGTGGCCGCACACGAATGTGGGCACGCCGTACAGCATGCAAAATCGTACAGTTGGCTTAATTTAAGAAGTACCATGGTGCCGGTAGTGAGTATATCATCGAACCTTTTACAGTGGGTATTATTACTCGGTGTAATGTTGCTGGCCTTTTCGGTTACGCCGATAGTTTTGGCCATAGGCGTAGTGGGCTTGGCGTTGGTAACCGTATTTAGCATTATTACGTTGCCGGTAGAGTTTGATGCCAGCAACCGTGCGTTGGCCTGGTTAAGGAACAACAATGGTGTAATGCAAACGAGAGAAGAAAACGGACAGGCTAAAGATGCACTTTGGTGGGCAGCCATGACTTATGTGGTAGCAGCCGTTGGTGCACTGGCAAATTTACTCTATTATGCATCAATGCTTTTTGGAAGAAGCAGGGATTAAAATTTTTACCTATGGGAAGTGTAAATGCGGTAAGAAACATCTTGCCGCATTTCTTTTTTTCAGTAAAATGAACTGAAATGATAATTCAGAATAAATTTTTTAAATGGGGCGTATAAAGTATATTCGGAAAAGAATTTAAATAAGGCTACTCAGATGAAAGATATCATTACCCAAATATTCGAAATTGAAAATAAGATAAGACCCGATGAATTTTTATCTTTTAAAAGAAATTTCCAGCGGATTTATCATGAACTTGAACAAGAAGGATATACCGTTATCAATCCTATAGGGCAGCTATATGATGAAAGAGATGTTGCAATTGAAGCAAATTTATCGAATGAGCATAATAAGGCTTTAACAATTACGAAAGTTTTAAAACCAATTATTTATAGATCAGAAGCAGGTAACCGCACATTAATTCAGAAAGCAGTTGTAATTGTTGGCTAGAGAGATGGAGAATATAAATTTTGGAATCGATTTAGGAACAACCAATTCCGGAATTGGTAAGTTCCAGGAAGGAAAAGTTACAATCTTTAAAAATCCTGTTGGTTTTAAAGATACACTGCCTTCGGTTATTGCTTATAGAAATAACCGGATACTGGTTGGTGATAAGGCCCGCGAAATGACGACGGTTAACCCCGATCATGTTTTTTCCAGTTTTAAGCGTAAAATGGGCAGCGCGCATTTATACCACATTCCGGATATCAGCGAAACAAAAACAGCAATTGATTTTTCAGCATTGATTTTAAAAGAACTCCTGGGCTTTATTGCCGAAGAAAAGCCTTCTGCTGCAGTTATTACCATTCCTGCTTCATTTGATACCATACAGTCTAATGCAACCAAATTGGCCGGGCATGCGGCTGGAATAGAAGAAGTATTGCTGTTACAAGAGCCAATTGCAGCATGTTTAGCTTATGCAAATGCACAAAACATAGCGATTGATGAACTTAAAAACTGGTTGGTTTACGATTTTGGCGGAGGCACATTTGATGTGGCCCTGGTGAGTATAGATAACAGGGAACTTAAGGTTATTGACCATGAGGGAAATAATTTCTTAGGTGGTTTGGATATAGACCATCTTATGCTCGAAAAATTGCTTTGTCCTGCACTCGAAAAAGAGCTGCAGGAGGAAAACCTTTGGAAACAGATGGTAAATGGCGAAAATACAACCTACAACAAACTTTTTTTCGAATTGCTTTATCGTGCCGAAGAGGCAAAAAAAGAGTTATCCATTAAAGAAGAAGCTTTTGTGGAGATAGAAATTGACGGACGGTATATAGAACTTTTAATTACCAGGAAGGAGTTTAACCAGCTTATCCATACAAAAGTTGATGAAACCATCAAGCTTACCAAACACCTGCTGGAGAAGAATAATATCCGGAACAGCCAGGTAGACCGGATTATCCTGGTGGGCGGTACAACCTATATACCATACATCAGAACCGCCCTATCGCAGGTGTTCGAAACCCATGTAGATGCAACCATTGATCCTACAACAGCTATTATTTTAGGAGCAAGTTATTATGCCGGAACCAAGAATAAACAAAATACCGTTGTAAAAGATACTTTACCCGCTGCGCTTAAAAATGTAAAATTGGCCTACGAGGTGAATTCAAAAGATAATGAAGAACTTTTAACCGGTTTTGTTGATCACGAATTTTCTGGCTACTATAGAAT
This sequence comes from Pedobacter sp. UBA5917, assembly GCF_002432345.1. GTDB lineage: Bacteria > Bacteroidota > Bacteroidia > Sphingobacteriales > Sphingobacteriaceae > Pedobacter. The sequence goes on along the minus strand of NZ_DJDT01000278.1, from coordinate 10,735 downwards.
TATCCGCACTGATGGTGGTTTTGACAGTGGTATTATTGCATTTCATTCCAAATTCAGCGAATTTTTAAAGCTGGTGCCAAAAACCACTAATATTTTTAACCTCAAAATTTTGGATAAGTATCATACCGTGGTGTATGAGAATGCCCATATTGGTATTAATCATGGTATTTACAATATATCCGGGCAACCACTTCCCAATGATATTTGCCTTGAAGTTGATGATACTTTAGGTACAACCTATCTTGAACAGGTATTCAGGAAAGGAGATATTTTACCGCTTAATAAAAAGCTCTATAAAACAATTTCTAAAACGGTTTTAAAGGAATCGGGCGAAAAGCTGATTATCAATATCGTAGAAGGTAAAGCAGAAACAAGTCCTGCCAGTAACCTCTGCATTGGCTATCTGGAAATTGATTCGGCAGATTTACCATCAAATCTGCTTAAAGGTACAGACATCGAAATAGATTTTGATATCAGCGAATCAAGAGATTTAACGGTGAATATTTATATTGGGGCCATTACCTTAGAGATTAACCAGGTGTTTAATGCCACAGCCAAACAGGTTTCTGCTGTTAAAATCAAACAAGAACTGGAGAAAGTTTTAACCGAAATTGAAAACATCGACAATTACGACTTTGAAACAGGCGACCTGCCAAGACTGGAATTACTGCGCATTGAAGTAATAGAGCTCCTAAAAGTTCTTATTGATGTAGAGGGCGACCTTTTAACCGATAAAATATACAATATAGATGAACGTAAACGTAAGGCTTTTCAAACTTATGATCACCTCGTTAGGCGAAAAAACGTAGTATCTGAAATAGAGGCCTATCAGGCGCATAAAGACGAAATAAGAGCGGAGCTGCTGTTAAAGCCGAATCCTAAAATTGAGCATGCTTTCAATAATATTACCCGAAATGAGATCAAATTTTTGAATTCCAATCAAACTTCTATTATTAAATCGAAAACCAGGGAACTGCAAAAAATTGCCAACGAAATCTACTATCAAAATGACGATTCTTATATCGAACTTTTTTACTATTATGCCTCAATGCCACTGAGTGATTACACTGATGAAGGCCAAGTGAAAAGATTGATTAATAGCGGCAAAAAAGCAATTGATAAAAACAATTTTGCAGAATTAAAGGCCATTATTACTTCACTTTATCATTTGCTTAAGATGAAACCAAAAAACTTTTTTGAAGATAAAAACGGAACCCTTGGTTTAAAATAACAAGCTTCTCTTATTTGTTAATGTGCTTTACCAACCGGACCACCAGGCCAATGCACAAAATCCAAGGAGTAATAAAAGAAGCCCGTCCCATTGATACCGCAAGAATAATAACAGCGAAGATAGCTACAATATAAATTATAGTTTTTAAAACCGACCAGTTGTCTGAGGTGTCTTCAGCAATCTGGTGTTGAGGATGAATCCACTGTAAGGCAATTTGCCTGTTGTTTTCTAATGTCTGCTGTAAATTGTCAGAATAGGCACTGAAAAATGTTGCTGCATAAAGAATCTTTCCGAGGTATATTTTATTGTTAACGGAGGTCTTTTGTTTTTCACTTACGATGTTATTGATACTCAGTATATCGTCATCAAAAAAATGTGCATCAATACTACTCAGGCATGAATAATACTGAATTTCTTCGGCGTAGGCATTAGCCGATACAAAATTTACAAACAGATCGTTTTGAAGAGCTGAAATAATGGATTGATTTTTCAGTTTTAATATTTCGTAAATTTCATTACGGTTAAGGTTTCCAACAAGGAACTGGTAATGGATAAAGATGCTTTTTAGGCTATTCCATTTATTATTACGGATACAGTATTTTAAGTAGGCCAAAATATTCTCGGAGAATGCCTGTTCAAATTCTTCCAGCGTTTCGTTACTGATCTGATCAGAGTTTAATGGCGCGAAATTTACGGTACCGGGTTTTCCGGCAACAATAATACTGATGTTTTTATTTTTTAAAATGGTAATAAACCTGTTTCCATAAGTTTTTAAAAAGAGGATGAGCTTTTCTACGTCATTGATCTTGACCGAACTGTCTAGCTTTGCTTCCGCTTTCAGGATCTTTTCAGCCTTGATAATATCATCATTAAGGTCGAAATTTAATGTAGGAAACTGTTTTAAAACTAATTCTAGAAGATTTAGCTGGATCATTTTATTAATACGAGGCGTTAGGTATCCGTAATGGATTTACAAATGTATAATAAAACAATAAAGAGGACTAATAATCAGCTAATTTGGATTTATAAAAAGATTAATTCAATTTATAGGGAGCGATTAACTGAAATTCGGGAATATCTACATCGAATTCCGAACCGTCGATATCACGTCTCATCAGGTAGGTCCCTTTCATGCTGCCCATATCGGTTTTTAAGTTGCAGCCCGAAACGTATACGTGTGTTTCGCCGGGCTGGATAACAGGCTGTAAGCCAACAACACCCTCTCCCTCTACTTCTCTTTTGCTGGAGTTCGAATCAAAAATTAACCATTGGCGGCGCATCAATTGTACAGCATAATCAGAAAGATTGGAAATTTCTACGCGATAAGCGAACATAAAATGCTCATTGGCCGGATTGGAATATTCTGGCTGGTAAACGGTTTCTACTGAAACTTTAACCCCGTCTGTAATAGCTGTAACCATGATAATAACGAATGTATGAAAAAACCTTTCAAAAATCAAGCCATTACCCTGGTAGCGTCGTAGTTGGCAAATTTTTCTGCCACTTCTTCTAAAATGCTGTAAATGTTATTGATATCGGGCTCTGCCACCAAACGCATGCGGTAAGGTTTAAAATCGGGCAGGCCTTTAAAATAATTGGCATAATGGCGGCGCATTTCGAAAATTCCGGTTTTAGGACCTTTCCATTCCAACGATTTATCTAAGTGGGTACGGCAAACCTCAATCCTTTCTTCAATGGTTGGTCCGGCAAGGTGTTCTCCGGTTTGGAAAAAGTGTTTTACCTCACGGAAAATCCATGGGTAACCAATAGCGGCACGGCCTATCATAATGCCATCAACCTCGTATTCCATGCGCCAGTTCGCCGCTTTTTCGGGGTTATCTACATCGCCGTTTCCAAAAATCGGAATTTTAATACGGGGATTACGTTTAATTTCACGGATTAGGCTCCAATCGGCTTCGCCCTTATATAATTGTGCCCTTGTTCTGCCATGGATCGTTAATGCCTGAATGCCTACATCCTGAAGTCGCTCGGCTACTTCGTAAACATTTTTGGTATTATCGTCCCAACCAAGGCGGGTTTTTACGGTAACAGGTAAATGCGAAGCTTTAACTACAGCATCTGTCATTTTTACCATTTTATCGATATCCTGAAGCAAACTTGAGCCAGCACCTTTGCAAACCACATTTTTTACCGGACAGCCATAATTAATGTCGACCAGATCTGGCCCTGCAGCAGAAGCAATTTCGGAAGCTTCGCGCATGTGTTCGATATCACCACCAAAAATCTGGATGCCGATTGGTCTTTCATATTCGAAAATATCAAGCTTTTGTCTACTTTTTGCCGCATCACGGATCAATCCCTCCGAAGAAATAAACTCGGTATACATCATATCAGCCCCGTTTTTTTTGCATACATAACGGAATGGCGGATCGCTTACGTCCTCCATCGGGGCCAGCAATAACGGGAACTCACCTAAATCAATATTTCCTATCTTAACAGACATTTTCTATCTTCAACGATTAATAAAACATACAAAGGTACAAATAATGAATTTTGTAACACCTAACAAGGAGGAAATCAATCCATTCTTGCAATTACTTTTACTTTTATTTTACGCAGTTATTGGCGGACTTGTGTTCGGAATTTTGGCCATTGTAATTGTTTTGATGGTATATGGCTGGGGAATGCTAAGCCATTTGTATCTGATTTTGAGTGGTGATCCGAAATATATTGATGGTTTTAAAGTGATCCAGATCTTAAGTTCCGTCGGTACATTTATTTTGCCTCCTATTGCACTCGCATGGACAGAAAGAGAAAAAGTAAATGGATTTTACAGTTTTAAACAACCTAAATTTACTTTGGCCATAATTGTTTTAGCGATTATGATTTTGAGTATGCCTTTTATGGAGTGGACGGCTATCTGGAATCAAAAAATGGTTTTGCCCGACTTTTTAAAGCGTATTGAGGAGTGGATGAAAGAAAAAGAAGCCACTGCCGCAAAAATGACCATTCAGTTGATCACCGTTCGTAGTAATTTCGATTTTATTGTAAACCTGATTATGATTGCCGTTATACCGGCCATTGGCGAAGAACTGATGTTCCGTGGAGGAGTTCAGCGTTCGTTGAACCGCGCTTTCGGAAACCCACATTTGGCCATTTGGCTGTGTGCCATTATTTTTAGTGCCATCCATGTTCAGTTTTACGGTTTTGTACCACGGATGCTCCTGGGGGCAGGTTTCGGTTATTTATATTATTATAGTGGAAACATCTGGTATTCTATGCTTGCGCACTTTTTAAACAATGCTTATGCGGTTTGTGCAGCATTTTATATGCAAAAACACAACATGCCGCTTGATAAAGCTGATGAACCACTCGGTTTTCCCTGGTATGGCTATTTAATTAGTGCAATAATTACCATAGCTTTGTTTAAAATTTTTAAAGATAGCGCAACACGTGAGCGAAAATTGGGTTAAAGTATATACCACCAGCGATGCCTTTGCGGCCGAGGTATTAAAACAGGGATTAACAGAAGCCGGCATCCCGGCTGTTACGATAAATAAACAACTCTCGGCCTACAATATTGGCGAAATAAATGTTTTGGTAAATAAGGTCGATTTCGATAAAGCCATAGAATATATTGTTGAAAATGAAATTGAGTAACAGGTTAAACATGATCCATTTTACATCTCCCATTTTACATTTTTAGCATGAAAACCAGGGCAATAACCGCTTTCTTTTTTACCATCGTAATGCTTGGCTCTATCCTGTTGGGGAGTTATACATTTTCTATTTTTTACCTTGTACTAAGTGTTTTATCCTTATTCGAGTTTTATAAACTGATTAAAAATTCGGGTATCCGTCCGCACCGGAATATTGGGATAATGGCGGGAGCTTTGATTTTTTTAATGGCTGCAGGTTTACACTACCTAAAATATGATGTTAAATACCTGTTGCTTTGCATCCCATTGATTTTTTCGGTTTTTATTACCGAACTGTATAAGAAAAACAAAATTCCATTCGCCAATATCTCTTACACTTTTGTCGGGTTTGTTTATGTAACCATTCCTTTTTGCTTTTTTCATGCTTTGGGCTTTTTACATAGCTGGAATGAATATAACTTTCATTATCCCCTGGCCTTTTTACTGATGCTTTGGGCCAACGATACCGGTGCTTACCTTTTTGGTGTGAAGTATGGTAAGCGTAAATTATTCGAACGCCACTCGCCAAAGAAAAGCTGGGAAGGTTTTTTCGGGGGGATGTTTACGAGTGTTTTGGTTGCTTTTGCTTTGTCGTTCTGGTTTACCGAAAGTCCAGCATGGGTTTGGGCAGGCATGGCCTTGTTGATTGCAAACTTTGGTACATTGGGTGATCTGGTAGAATCGATGCTTAAACGCAGTTTGGATACGAAAGATAGTGGAGGCTTATTGCCTGGGCACGGCGGTTTGTTAGACCGTTTTGATGGCTTGTTATTGGCTGCACCGGTAGTTTATGCGTATCTGTACCTAATTTTGTATTAAAGACCAAAGAAAAATTTAGCCACAGATTTACGCAGATAAACACGGATTATATCAATGTGTTTAAACCGATCTATCGTACTCTTTACAAGCGAGTACGATGAGGTTAACATTTTAATGTGGTTTGTGCTATTAGCGATGCAATCGCTATTCTCGCTAATCCTCGTTACAAACGAGGACTATAATCCTAATAAATTTATTGAACAGAAGCAACTACCACATAATATTCTCTTTCTACTTGCTCGCCTGTTTTACTTTGCACCTGTTCTAGTTTTTTGAGGATGTTATTGATCCTGAAACCCGCATTCTCCAATAGTACTTTTACTTTTTCTACCTCATAAAGGGTGAACCCGTAAGTGGTAAAAGGAAGGTTCTGCATAAAGGTTTTATCCGCAAAGCACAGGGCAAAGGTTCCGTTTGGTTTTAAAGTGCGTTTGATTTCTTTAAGGTATTCGCCAGGGTTCGGCCAGAAATAGATCGTATTAACGGTAAAAATTTTATCGAACCGGTCATTTTCAAAAGGGAGGTAATTGCCATCTGTTAGGTTGAAATGAACGATGCCTTTATCAATAAAATCCTGATTGATTTTTTTTGCTTCGGCAATAATGGTTTCCGAAATATCAGCACCGTAATACATAAGGTTTTCGGCCTTTGATAGTAATTGAGCAACATGTGCACCATTGCCATGACCGATTTCTAAAACGGCATCATTATTTTGAAGATTGATGGCATCAATGGCCGAGCTGGTCATCCCAATATTGGAGGCATGCATCATCTCCCCGGTTTTAATGCCATGCTCGCCTTCAGGACAGCCTAATTGCTTGGCAATATTTTTTAAATCCTCTTCTGAATGTTGATGTTCCATAAACCAAAGCTAAAAATTTAGAATAGATGGTTTTTATATCTTTTTAGCTAAAGCTTATAAGATTATTTGATTACCTGTACCGGTTTTTTATTTTCATCAATGGCCACAAAAGTAAAATCGCCATGTACCGCCAGTTCCCGTCCTTCGGCATACATTTGCTCGATGTAAATTTCTACATTAACCTTTAAACTGGTATTTCCAACATGGTTAACCTTCCCGATAAGTTCTACAATAGTACCTGCCGGAATAGGTTTTTTAAAATCAATCCGGTCGCTACTTACCGTTACCATAATCTGGCGGCTAAAACGCGTAGCGGTAATAAAGGCAACTTCGTCCATTAAGTGCATGGCTGTACCGCCAAAAAGGGTATCGTAATGGTTAGTCGTATTTGGGAAAACAGCTTTAAAAATGCTGGTTTTTGAATTTTCTATTCTTTCTGCTAGGGTCATGGGCTAAATATAGGTGCTGTAAAAAGCATTGGCAAATTTCCATTAATAATATTTTTATCCCTGGTTGATGTATTAAGCCCATAACCTGCTTGTAACAAATTTACAGCAAGCCGTTTTTGAAACCGATTGTCTGTTATATTTGATTACCAACTAAACTCCTTATTATGATAAAAAACTACTTTAAAGGGCTTTGCATTGCTTTTTTAATGGTAAATAGTTATGCAGTGATGGCGCAGGAGGTACCAACGCCAAAATCGCACTTCGGTTTCGATATCGGCGATGATTATCAACTGGCCAATTATACCCAAACAGAAGCTTATTTTAAAAAACTTGCGGCAAGCTCAAACCGTGTAAAACTGGTTGATATCGGCAAAACCGAAGAAGGCAGAAGTCAATATATGCTGATTGTTTCTTCACCCGAAAACCTGAAGAAATTAGACCGTTATAAAGAAATTTCACAACAATTGGCGCATGCCGAAATTTCCCCAGAGCAGGCGAAAGTATTGGCTCAAGAGGGTAAAGCTGTTGTGTGGATTGATGGCGGGCTGCATGCAAATGAGGTGGTTGGCGCGCATCAATTGATCGAAACTGTATATGAGTTTGCTTCAAGAACAGATGCCGAAACCCTGCGCATTTTGGATAATGTGATTATTTTATTTACACATGCTAATCCCGATGGACAGGAGCTGGTAAGCAATTGGTATATGCGGGATAAAGACCCAAAGAAAAGGACAACTTCCGGACTGCCTGTTCTATACGAAAAATATGCTGGACATGATAATAACCGCGATTTCTTTATGCTAAACCTTAAAGAAACGCAGAATATCGGCCGTCAGCTTTTTATAGAATGGATCCCGCAGATAATGTACAATCACCATCAGGCTGGTCCGGTCGGTACAGTTGTAGCAGGGCCGCCTTACCGCGATCCGTTTAATTATGTTTTCGATCCAACCATCTTAACAAGTTTAGATGCTGTTGGCGCTGCCATGCACAACAGGATGAACGTAGAAAATAAACCGGGTTATACCCAACGCGGAGGTTCGGTTTACTCTACCTGGTACAACGGTGGATTGAGAACTACAACCTATTTCCATAACATGGTTGGGCTTTTAACCGAAATTATTGGTAACCCTACCCCTTCCGAAATTCCTTTAGTACCTTCGCGTTTATTGCCAAGCGGAGATTCGCCAAACCCAATTACGCCAAGAAAATGGTATTTTAAAAACTCTATAGATTATTCGGTTTCGTTAAACTATGCCGTTTTGAGCTATGCACAACGTTACCGCGACGAGTTGTTGTATAACATTTACCAGATGGGCCGAAACTCGATCGAACGGGGTAAAAAAGATACCTGGTCTTTCTCGCCAAAGAAAATCGAAGCCATTAATAATGCCGCAAAAAATGAAAAAAGTACTACTGTTGCCGGAAGTGATGCCGATTTTGGCCCCAGGAGGCAGATTAGCATGAAAGCTTTTGATACCGTGATGAAAGCACCTTTGAACAGAGACCCACGTGGCTATATTTTAAGTGCCGATCAACCTGATTTTAATTCGGCAATCAAATTTTTAAATGCCCTGATCAGAACCGGTATTGTTGTACAAAAAGCAAGTGCTCCGTTCGCTGTTGCAGGTAAAAATTATCCTGCCGGAAGTTATGTGGTTAAAACCGATCAGGCTTTCCGTCCGCATGTTTTGGATATGTTCGAGCCACAGGATCATCCAAATGATTTTAAATATGAGGGTGGTGCACCAATTCCACCATATGATGCCGCTGGCTGGACTTTAGCCTACCTGATGGATGTAAAGTTTGACCGTATCCTGGATGATTTTTCTGGTCCGTTTACAAAAACACCTTATGGAGAATTGCTGAAACCAGAAAATAAACTGCCAAATGGATCGGGTTATGTGTTAAGTGCAGCACAAAACGATTCTTATACCACAGTTAATGATTTGTTAAAGAATAAGGTTGAAGTGTACCGCTCTACGGAAAACGGCGATTTTTATGTTTCTTCTGCCGGAAAATCAATTTTGGAAAAAGCAAACATCAAACTAAAAACAGCATCTGCGCCTAAGAATAAAATTAAGATATCTACAGCCAGAATTGCGCTTTGGGATACCTACGGAGGCTCTATGGCATCAGGTTGGGTTCGCTTTTTAATGGAGCAGTACCACTATAATGCCACGGTAATTTATCCTCAGGATATTGATGCCGGGAACTTAAAATCAAAATTTGATGTAATTGTTTTTGTGGGCGGTGCAATTCCATCTGTTCAAGCTGGAGGCGGTGGAAACAGGTCTTTCGGACCGAAGGCAGATGAAATCCCTCAGGAATTTAGAAACCGATTGGGCAGGATTACCGCTGATAAATCGATCCCTGAATTGAGGAAGTTTTTAGAAGCTGGCGGTAATATTGTAACCATCGGCAGCAGCACCAATCTGGCTTATCACTTAAACCTGCCAGTACGTAATGCGATGGTAGAAATTGTAAACGGGGAAGAAAAAAGATTGCCTGTTGAAAAATATTATGTTCCAGGAAGCGTGTTAAATGTAGGTGTAGATACTACTCTCCCTACCAACTGGGGCATGGAAAAAGAAGCAGATGTATACTTTGATAATAGCCCGGTTTTTAAGCTCACAGGCGATGCTATTGCATCGGGTAAGGTTAAACCGTTAATGTGGTTCGAAAGTGCCACTCCGCTGCGCAGTGGATGGGCCTGGGGCCAGGCTTACCTGCAGGATGGGGTAACAGCTTTTGAAGCAAAGGTTGGAAAAGGAAAGTTGCTTGCCTTCGGACCGGAGATTGCGTTCAGGGCGCAAACGCATGGTACTTTTAAACTGATATTTAACCAGTTGTATAAATAACCTCCTTCGGCAGGCTCAGGATGACAATTGATATGAAAAGCCACTATCCTAAACGATAGTGGCTTTTTACTTTGGCCTTACCATAGCCAATCATAATCACCTTAATTTTGTGTTATGAAAGTAGAAATCTGGTCGGACGTAATGTGTCCGTTTTGCTATATCGGGAAAAGACGTTTTGAACAGGCGATTGAAAAATTGCCCTTCAAAAACGAGATTGAAATAGATTGGAAGAGTTTTCAGCTTAACCCTGAATACCATAATACGAATAACGAAACGGTTTACGATTACCTTTCGAGAAGTAAAGGTATGCCGGTTGAGCAAGCTAAACAAATGACAAAACAAGTGGTTGATATGGCTGCAAATGCTGGTTTAACCATTGATTTTGACACCAATATCCCTGCAAATACTTTTAATGCACATCGTTTGATCCATTTGGCGGCAAAACACGGCCTTCAGGATTTAGCAGAAGAAAAGCTGTTTGAAGCTCATTTTGTGAACAGTAGAAATATTGGCGAAACTGATGTTTTGATTGATCTTGCCGTAAAAATCGGTTTAGATAAGGATGAAGCAACAGCAGTTTTAAATGGGGATGAATTTGCTGAAGCTGTTCGTTATGATATTTATGAAAGCCAGAATTTAGGCATTCGTGGAGTACCTTATTTTGTAATGGATCGCAAATACGGTGTTTCTGGCGCTCAACCTGTTCAGGCTTTTACCGATGCACTTACCCAAAGTTTTACGGAATGGAAAGAAGTTCAACCTAAAACCACACTTACTTCATTAAATCAAAATGATGATGCGGTTTGTGATGAGAATGGTTGTGAGATATAGGATTTTTTAAGGTCGTCCTGCTG
>NZ_DJDT01000281.1 GCF_002432345.1 Pedobacter sp. UBA5917 | reverse complement strand
CGCCGGCAAACTTTAAACACCAGTATGCAACGGTAAACGGCGTTAAAATCCATTACGTTATCGGCGGCAAGGGCGAACCCTTACTGCTTGTACATGGCTTTGGACAGAACTGGTACATGTGGAACCGTTTACTTCCCGAATTATCCAAACATTACACCGTTATTGCACCTGATTTACGTGGTGTTGGCGAATCGGGCAAAACTGCTGCAGGTTACGACAAAAAAAATATGGCTGTTGATATGCACCAGTTAATGGATAAACTGGGCTACCATAAAGTTAACGTTGCCGGACACGATATCGGGCTTATGGTAGCTTATGCCTACGCGGCCCAATTTCCGGCTGAGGTTAAAAAACTTGCTTTACTTGATGCTTTATTACCCGGTATTGAACCTGTGTGGACACAGGTAAAAGCACAAGCCTGGTGGTTTGGTTTCTTTGCGCAGCCTCATGCCGGCGAACTGGTTCAGGGCAAAGTTGGTTTATTCCTAACCGATTTCTGGCCGGTTGTGGGTTTCCAGAAAAACGCTTTTACCAAAGCAGAAATTGCGGAATTTATCCGTGCTTACTCGGTTCCGGGGGCAACAACCGGTGCATTCCATTGGTTTGGGTACTTTAATCAGGATGCAAAAGATAACGTGACATTTGGAGCTAAGAAGTTAAAAATGCCTGTGCTTACCATGGGATCTGATCATTTTGCCGCTCCTTTCCTGTCCACGCATATCAAACTGGTGGCAGAAAACGTTCAGGAGTCCATCATTAAAAATTCCGGTCACTGGGTAGTTCAGGAAAACACAGCCCAGGTGCAAAAAGACCTGTTAGAATTCTTTTTGGGTACAAAGTAAATCCCCATTTATCAGCTAAGCCAGGTCATCAGTTTTATAGCGGATGGCCTGGCTTATTGTTTTTAGTCGAAATATGAAAATCAAAAGGATATCAATCTGCTTGCCAGTATCAGATAGTGGCATCCTCTGGCCGGTCTGTTTCGAAAAGCACTTCTATACCCACACCACAATTGTTTTGGATTACAAAGGTCCCACCAAGCTGTTTACTCAGGCCACGCATGAGATTCATGCCCATCGAGTCGTTTGTTTTCAGATCAAAACCCTCCGGCAAACCGATACCATTGTCGGTAATCTTTAATTTAATATGTGTTCTATCGAACTGTTTAAGCGAAACGCCAATCAGGGTATAGGCAGCATCAGGACGGGCATATTTAATTGAATTGGTAATGGCTTCGTTCATAATCAGACTTAAAGGTATCGCCTGTGAAACCGATAAATAAACTTCATCAAAATCGCGTTCAAATTGCAGGCGGTTTCCAGGATCACAGCTATCTTTTAAATAACTGATAAATTCGCTTACATATTCGGCCATATTAATAAGGTCGAGCCCTTCCGATTGATATAATTTTTGATGGATGAGCGCGATGGAACGCATTCTGTTTTCGCTATTGAGAATTGCATCTTTAGCGGCGCTGTTTTCTACATAGTCTGATTGGCGCTGCAACAAACCGATAACAATCTGCAGGTTATTTTTCACCCGGTGGTGGATTTCTTTCAACAGCCATTGTTTTTCTTCCAGTAACTTGTCTTTATCATCCAAAAGCGAATTCAATTCATTATTCCGCTGCTGAATAATTTTACTGCTTTTCTGTTTTTGACGAAAGCTGTTGATCAATACGCCCAAAAACAAAAGCAATAACACCACAATTCCAACAATCAGGTTCCGGATATAGTTGGCCTGAGATACCTTATCCATGAGCAAGGTCCTATCCTTTTGCAGCACCACGATTGCGGCCTCTTTTTGCAGGGTTTTATACCGCACCTGCATCTCGGCAATCTGTTTGGAAGAAGCTACATTAAATGCAGAATCGCTCTTCTGTTTAAATCTCCGGTAATGCTCCAGGGCCGACTTAAAATTATTATTGGCTGAATCGATTTTATAATAATACAGGGCATCTTCTGCACTGTTCAAAAATGCCTGACTATCGGAATGAATGTTTTTAAATTCTTTATCCAGAAATTGGCGGGCAAGGGTATATTTTTTCTGCGACATGTAAAAACCGGCCAATACTTTATTTCCCCACGATTCGTTTGCAACTTTGCAATGATAATAGGCAATCATTTTCTGGTACCAGCTTTCCGCCTTACCAAACTGCTTAACCGCATTATAATAATGACCGTATATTTCGGCCTGTCGGCCAAGCTGCAAACTATCAACAGGGGGATATTTTTTAAACATCACCTCTGCTTCATCCAGGGCTGCTTTAGGTTTATTTAAAAAAAGCCATTCCCGTACCGCCTCACTGAGATGCAGGTAGGTAATATCTGTAGTACTGTTGCCCACATTGTTTCTTACGCCAAGACTAACCGCACGGCGAAAATTTTCGAGCGCGTTTACATGATCGTTCATATCCGAATACACATAACCCAGCTGACTGTAACGCTGTGCCGTATTTTGATATTTCAGTGTATCGCCTCTTTTATTGGCATTATCAATGGCCAATAATGCATATTGAAGCGCTTTATTTAAACGCCCCTTATTTCTATAGATCAGAGAAAGGTGATAGTAGGTAAAACCAAGATCGCTGGAACGGGAAAAATGATATAATTTTAATGCCTGCATGCCATAATGTTCGGCACTATCCAATTTTACCCGTGTATAATATTCCCCTGCCAACGAAGCAAAAGATTCGGCTTCCTTGTTTTTATCATCTATTACATGGTATAATGCTGCAGCTTTTTTCAGGAGAGTAATTACTTCGGGCCGGTCTTTGTACGGATCTTTCAACATATTTGCAAAGCGCAGCCAGGTACGGGCTTCCCTCTTTTTGTCGCCATCCTTTTGATAAGCCTGGATAACAGACATAAAGTATTTTTTGCCATCATATAGGTTATCCAACCTAAAATAGGCCTCGCCTACCCGAAGCATACCTTCGTACCTGTTATTTACGCGGAGTTTTACCGAATCGGAAAACTTAATGGAATATAGAAAATAGCGAAGGCCGCTATCGAGGTTTATTTTCTTGTTCCCCGGTTTTAGCAATTGGATTTTACCCAATTGCTGTATCAGGTTGCACTTTATACTATCGTTGGAGGTGGCTGCAATCATCGCCTTAACCCTGGCAGCATCGGCCTGATCGCCGGGAAGTACCTGTGCAAAAGCCAGAAAACCCTGCAAATTAAGAGCGATTAATAAGAAGCAGATAATTTTCATATTTTTTATCTAACTAATGTATTCAAATTTCTGCTAAAACCAATGCCATTCAAAACCAGTGGGCACTTAATGGCGTAAAAATACTAAAGTAGTCCCTTTAACAACCCACCCTCGGTCCTAATGGCGGCGCCATTTGTAGCAGCGGCAAGCGGACTTGCCAGGTAGGTTACCATGTTTGCCACCTCGGTTGTGCTCAGGAAACGTTGAATAATAGAAGTTGGGCGGATGGTTTTGAAAAAATCTCTTTCTACTTCAATAACCGTTTTATTCTGGTCTTTAGCCAGGTTTTCAATAAATCCCTCAACCCCTTCCGAAAATGTTGGCCCGGGCAGCACCGAATTCACGGTAACATCAGTCCCTTTGGTGAGCTCTGCCAACCCACGTGCTACAGCCAGTTGGGCAGTTTTACTTACGCCATAGTGAATCATTTCTTCAGGAATCTGTACGGCCGATTCGCTTGAAATGAAAATGATCCTGCCCCATCCGTTTTTTACCATCCCTGGAAAATATGCACGCGACAAACGGATCCCGCTCAGTACATTTATCTCATAAATGTGCAACCAATCCTTATCCGTAATATCGACAAAGGCCTTAGGTTCGAAGATAGCCACATTATTCACCAAAATATCGATTTCAGGAAGTTGGGAAATCAGCGCATTAATAGATTCGGCATCTGCAAAATCAGCTACCATTCCACTCACTTTATCATTGCCGCTTTGGGCTTTGATCTGTGCCACTGATGTTTCTACACGCTGGGCAGTACGTCCATTTACGATTACTTCGGCGCCTTCCTTTGCCAAGTTGAGCGCAATTGCAAAACCAATGCCGGCGGTTGAACCGGTAACCAGTGCTTTTTTGTTTTTTAACTGTAAATCCATATTTTTTTATCCGTTATTAGGTTATAAATGAAAATCTATCTAAAGACGTACCTAAAACATAAAAATCTGATTTACAAAAACTTAAAATAATAAACACAAAACGCACAACGATATTTCGTTGTGCGTTGGCTTAACTCAGCGATATTAAATGGAATTCGCTAAAACTTTGGTAAAGATTTTCCCTGGCCGGTAATTTATCATCTGCAGCGTCAGGTGGGGAATCAGCACAGAAACAATGAAAGATATTTTTATAATTTCCCCAAAGCCTTTTTATATTGTACAACATCAAGTAAAAATGAATACATGGCGTTAAGGTAATTTGACTGTGCCTGTTGTAACGTATAATAGGTATTATTGAGATCGGTCTGTTTAATTGCACCTTTACTGTAGCGGTCTGCATCTATCCTATACAGATCTTCGGCCTGTTTAAGATTATTGGTCTGGTTTTCGATATCCTTTTGATCATTTGCAACCGCCGTTTTTGTAGTTTTCACCTCGAAAGAAAAGTCGCGTTCTAACTTTTCATAAGTCAGTTTAGCCGATTGGAGCTGGATCTGATAGCCTTTTTTAGTGCGCTGTTTAAGCAAGCCATCAAAAACAGGAATACTGGCTTTAATGCCCACATAATTGTAAGGATCCCAATATCCCCGTTTGAATAACGAGAAATCGCTGTTCAGGTTCTGTGCCGAATAATTACCATAAAAGCTTAAAGTAGGCAGGTAGGCATTTTTCTGCTTCCTGATATTTTCGGTAAAGATATTTTCCTGCAGTTTTTGTAGTTTCAGTTCAATCCGGTCCGGTGCAGAACTTTCGTTAACGATACTTTTATACTGCGCATAGAGCGAAACCAGACTATCTGACAATACCGTAGGCTGCATGGCATCCGTGCCTAACCGGTAACTAAGATCTGCCAGCGAAAGACGGTAGTTATTTTCGTTTTTCGAAAGATCTGATTTTGCATTTTCATAGTCGATGCGGCTTTTTTCCATATCATACTTGGTGATCGAACCTTTTACAAGCTGATCTTTCGAAACCAGGTAGATCGATAAGGCCTTATCAAGGTTTGCCTTTGATAGTTTCAGCTTCTCTCCACTGATGAGCACGTTAAAATAGCTCTGGGTTACTTCCGATTTTATATCGATCTCTGATTTGCGGACGTTCATCCGGTCATATTCTGCCTGTCCACGGGCAATTTTCCTGTCCCCATAGTCCGTTGGGCTATATATGGGGATATTGAGATCCAAAGATGCAACGGTATTGTAAGCAGCACCCAGCTGAACACGCCTGCTCGGAGAACCGGCAGTACCAAAAGCCTCCCCGGGGATCACACTGGTTGGCAACCTGCCGTTGTAACGCATATCAATATCAGAGGACAGCTGTGGAAGTAGTCTGGAAACCACTTTCTTTGTTTCATTGTCCGAATGATCGGCATTGAGTTCCTGTATTTTGATCTCCCTGCGGTTTGCAATCGCATAATCGATTGCCTGCTGAAGGGAAAGCGGCGCATTTTGTTGCGCAAAAATATTTACAGCGGACATCAGACCGCATATAACTGCCATTATTTTAATAACTTTCATATTTATTTAAATTTCTATCCTCTGAATACCTGTCCGGGCTCTAAGGCAGTAATTCTCCTTATCGCGAAAAGACTACCCAAAAGGGCAATAAGCAGGGTAACCGCAACGACCGCGAAGCGTACCCAGATGGGATAATTGATAATTGTTCCCGAACTGGCAACTCCAATACGGAAAATTTCGGTAATAATTGCACCCAGTACATAACCGCAGCAACCGATAATAAGCGCCTGGGTAAGTATTAATTTTCTGATAAAACCATTTGTTGCACCGATTGCCTTTAGTGTTCCGTAATCCTTGATACGGTCGATTACCGCAGAATATAGCGTCAAACCGATGATCACAAAACCGATAACAAGGGCGAATCCGATAATGGTGCCGAAGGATAAGGCGATCCCAGATGTTTTGAGTACGGTAGAAATGGTTTCTTTCGACAGATCGCTGCCATTCCAGGCCCTTACACCAAAGAATTTTTTATTAATGATCCCAATCACGGCTTCTTCCTGTCCGCTGTTTTTGAGTTCGACCAAAAATGCACTGATTTTATTGTTCGGTATATTGGTGAGGTACCGCGCCCTTTCTATAGTGGTAAAAGCATAAACGCCGCCAAATCCCCTGATGCCCTTGGTTTGGGCCGCATCAAATACCTGTTTACCGTTGATTTCGAAATAATCGCCAAGTTTGAGGCCGCCGAGTGCTTTTTGGTCATAATAATCGGTAATAACAGCACCATCCTTGATCATGTCCTGCTTTTTTCCCAGGTACATATTCCATGGGCCGCCACCATATGCAGGTGCCTGCACACCGACCAAAATCAGGCCTGAAGTTGTTCCGTTGGAGAACTTTGCGCCACCGCCCGAAATGATCATAGGGTACACATTTTTAACCCCTGCAATGGTCTGGAGTTCATAACCTATCCTTTTATCGATCAGGCTAAGTGCATTTACATTGGTACTTTTATCATCTACAACCCATACGTACGAGGTATTGTGGCCCACCAAAGCAGCCATCGCATCGATGAGGTAAATAAATATCCCTGCCTGTTGCCCGATGAGGAAAACCGACATCACTGTCCCCATAAATGCACCGAAGGCCTTTGGTTTGTCAAACAGGATAAAGCGTAGTGCTAATCTGAACATGCCCTGTTATTTTAATTTGATTACACAATCCACCCGGCTTCCGATGATCACCGAACTGCCTTTATCCAGTAGTATCCTCACCTCTCTTACCCTCCTGTCTTCCATATTTGCCGCACCATCAGAAAAGAGTGATTTTTTATTTAAGTAAGGCGATACGATAAAAACTGCTCCCGAAGCAAGTGTATCCTGTTTTCCCTGCGAACGCAGGTAAGCTTTCATCCCCAGTTTTATTTTCTGGGCATACAGTTCATCCACTTCAGCAATGGCCATCAGCCTTCCGGCCGGTGCAAACTCACCGAAAGATTCGTTTGCATTTACATATTTGCCCACTTTAAGATCGAGTGAGAGAATGGTACCATCATAAGGGGCACGGACTTTCTTTTGATCAAGTATAGATTGGGCATATTTAACATCGCTCTTAAATTCGGAAAGGCGGTATTCAGACTGCTTCGCCGTTGCTGCAGCAGCCTGCGCATCCTTAAGATCAGACCTGGCGGCAAATTTACTGTCGTCTGTTGCCTGCCTGGTTACCCCACCTGATTTCAATAACGCCGAATTGCGTTCATAATTAAGGGCTGAGTTTTGGGATTTGGAATCAAGTGATGCCTGTTGTGCCTTGGCCGTCTGTATCGCTGCCTGCTGGGTCATAATTTTTGATTGGGCCTGCTGGAGCTGTGCCTCTTCTACCGAACTGTTTAGCAGGGCAATTAATTCTCCCTTTTTCACGGTATCACCGATATCAAAAAAAACCTTCTTTACCGGGCCTGAGCCCTGGGCAAAAAGTGATATGATTTTTTTTTCGGGCTGTACCTCTGCCAGGGCTACAACCGTATTTTCTGCACGCGAAAGCGAATCGCGCAGTGCTGCCTGCTCAGCCCTGTCTGTTTTCTTGCTTGTACAGGCGGCTGCAATGATGGTAAGGATAAAAAATATTAAAGTTCTTGATGTGTTCATTGTTATGTTTACTTAAAATCTGAGACCTCTACGGCCACGCCATTGTTAACCTCGATAATGCGGTGGGCATATTGTTTCAATCTGGGATCATGGGTAACTACTGCAACCGCCTTGCCTTTTTCTGCAAGATCCCTCAACTCTTCCATTACAACCGATATAGAATCTTTGTCCAATGATGCTGTTGGCTCATCACACAGTACAATTTTCGGATCCGTAACAAGTGCCCTCGCAATGGCTATCCGTTGTTGTTGCCCGCCAGAAAGTTGCTTGGGCAAGTTATACCTGCGGTCGGTCATTCCGACCAGTTCGAGTGCTTTTTTTACTTTTTCGGCCGAAGAGCGGTAGCTTTCACCCTTGAGCTGAAGGGGCATCATGATATTCTGCTCGGCATTGAGCGGGGCCAAAAGATTGAAATTCTGAAAAACAAAGCCGATTTTATTCAGTCTCAACCTCGATAGTCCAGCCTGCCCGAGATCGTTTACCAGATCCCCATCAACCCAGAGTTTGCCCTCTGTGGGGTAAATTACACAGCCCAGCAGCGAGAGCAGCGTGGTTTTTCCAGATCCCGAAGGACCTATAATCAGGAGGAGTTCGCCTTCCATTACTTCTAAAGTGGTAGGCTGTAACGCAATCAACGTCTGATCTCCCACCACATATTGCTTTGACACATTTTCCAGTCTGGCAATTATTCCCATTTTATTTATTTTGGTATTAAATAATCTATTTTTTTCTATCTGTTTCCGGTCCGAACCAAAGGATTGTAGGTAATCCCTAAAGAAAGCCCACCCATCACCAGGTATTCTTTATCGGGCAGGTTCGAATTCACTTCTGAGATAAAGTGCCTGAAGTAAAAATTGGCATTCACTTTAAATCCCTTTCTTAGATTAAAATCTGCCCCTAATATGGCATCTGCTGTAAGGTTGTACCTGTTGTAGCCTACAGCTTCTTTATTTGATGAGCTTTCATCCTGGGAGCCGATAGTATATTTCAACACGGTATTCTTTTGGATAAAAATGCTCGGGCTTACTCCCGCTCCTGCAAAAAGACCTATCCTGCCCACACTAAAAAAAGTATACTTCAGATTCAGGGGAACCCCGATGTAGGTATAATCGATAAGCGTATGGAAGCTGGCAGTTGTCTGATCTGAGAACCGGACCTGTGCGTCGTCTGTTTTGTAACCGAAATCACTTAATACCAGCCCGCTGTTGATGCTGAACCG
>NZ_DJDT01000051.1 GCF_002432345.1 Pedobacter sp. UBA5917 | reverse complement strand
GAATGATTGAATGGAGATGGGGAAATATGAAAGTAACATTCGCTCATTCAAAATTCAATCCTTCAATAATTAAAACTTATGCACGAGATTGAGCCTTATTACCAATGGAGAGATGATTATATTTCGGCAGAAGACGAACGTTCGCCGTTTTACAATACCGAATATTCGGAGCTCTATTTCGATAAGCAGATTTATAACTTTTTATTGCACCCGCAGTGGGATGAGTTTGGTTCGAATACGCTTTACCTAAAGGTGTTATATGTCGATTACGACCGTAGTTATGCCATTATTGAATTTATTGGCGAATGGAATGATGCCATTAACAACGATATTATGTTGCTAAAGCGTGATATTTTGGAGCTGATGATGGATGAAGGCATCAATAAGTTTATCCTGATCGGCGAAAATGTATTGAATTTCCATGCTTCTGACGATAGTTATTACGAAGAATGGTTTCAGGAAGTAGAAGATGGCTGGATTGTTGGGGTAAACTTTCAGGAACATGTAATTGCCGAATTTAGGGACAATAACATCGATTATTACATTAACTTTGGAGGTGCTTTCGATAATTTGCCCTGGCGCACATTAAAACCCCTTCAGTTCTTTAAAAAAGTTGAAGAACTGTTGACAAAAAGATTAAACTAAATATTTATTTTTATATAGTTAAATACACAAAATTTAAAATGGAACAACAAAATTTCGAATATCAAAAGAATAGTGTTTTTGTACAGGAAAACGCTGTTTCTAAAAAATTCTTTGCAAACGTTTTTTTATGGATGTTTGTTGCCTTGAGTTTATCAACTGTAGCTGCTTATCTTTTTGGAACAAATGAGCAGTTTATGCAATATCTTTTAACCATTAATCCATCGACAGGCAAAGTGGGTATGTCGATTTTTGGATATATCGCTATGTTTGCCCCGCTTGGATTGGTTTTACTGATGAGCTTTGGTCTGAGTAAACTTTCTTATCCTGCTCTGATAGGGGTTTTTGTGCTTTACTCGGTATTAACAGGTGTAAGTTTAAGCTTTATCCTATTGGCTTATACTTCTGGTTCGGTAGTAAGCTGTTTTGCAGGTGCTGCCGGTATTTTCGGTATTATGGCAGTTATGGGATATACTACCAATATCGATTTAAGTAAATTCGGTCCAATTTTAATGGTTGGCGTAATCGGATTAGTAATTGCAAGCGTGGTTAACATGTTTATCCAAAGTGAGCAGTTCAGTTTGTTTATGGCATTTATCGGTATTGCAATCTTTACTGCTTTAACTGCTTATGATGTTCAGAAAATCAAACAGATTGGCCAGGGGATCGAAGCAAGTGGAGAACAGGTACTTCAGGTAGAATCAAAAAAGATGGCAATTGTTGCGGCACTGCGTTTATATCTTGATTTCCTTAATATCTTCTTGTTCTTGTTACGCATTTTCGGTAACAGAAGATAAGATCAAAAAACAGAACAATATTTTAAAGGCTGTGCAGAATTGCATGGCCTTTGTAATTTTATTTGGTGCCAAAGCGATAATTTTTGGAATTGATGTAGCTTTGTTGCATTTTTGTGTGCTTATTAAGAAAGACGGAGGGATTAGACCCAACGAAGTCTTAGCAACCTGTAACCTACAAGGTGCTAAATTCTATTCTGCAAATAGCGGAAACAGATAAGTTTAGGATTACGATTCACGTACCAACTTTTTAAATAAGCCTTTTCGAGACTTGAGACTATAGATTTGAGATTTGAGACGTTGTGTCTAATCTACTCCCATATCTACCATCTCATATCTCAAATCTTACAACAACAAATGGGTATAAGAGAAGAATTAGAGAAACGTATTTTGGTGATTGATGGTGCAATGGGTACCATGATTCAGCGATATACCTTAACCGAAGAAGATTTTAGGGGAGAGCGCTTTAAGGACCATCCCTGTGATGTAAAAGGCAATAACGATTTGCTCAACATCACACGTCCGGATATTATAAAAACAATACACCTGGAGTATATGGCGGCCGGTGCCGATATCATCGAAACCAATACTTTCAGTACGCAGCGCATTTCCATGGCCGATTACCAGATGGAAGACCTTTCGTACGAAATGAGTTTCGAAGGAGCGCGTGTGGCAAAAGAAGCAGCAGAAGAGTTTATGGCGGCAAACCCCGATCGTAAATGTTTTGTTGCCGGTGCCATTGGTCCAACCAACCGTACCCTCTCTATGTCGCCAAATGTAAACGACCCTGGTTTTAGGGCAGTATATTTCGACGAACTCGAAGAAGCTTATTACGAGCAGGTGCGTGGCTTGGTAGATGGAGGTTCGGATGTATTATTGATTGAAACCATTTTTGATACCTTAAATGCGAAAGTGGCTATTGTAGCCATTAAAAAATATGAAGAGGTAATTGGGCGTAAACTCGAAATTATGATTTCGGGTACCATTACCGATGCCTCTGGCAGAACACTTTCTGGCCAAACGGCCGAAGCTTTCTTAAACTCGGTAATGCATGCCAAACCCTTAAGTATCGGTTTTAACTGTGCTTTGGGAGCTAAGGAGATGCGTCCACACATCGAAGAATTGGCTGCAAAAGCTGGTTGTTACGTGTCGGCCTATCCTAATGCCGGTTTACCGAATGAGTTTGGCGCTTATGATGAACAACCGCACGAAACTGCTCATTTGGTTGATGATTTTATCACTTCAGGTTTTGTTAATATTGTTGGTGGTTGCTGCGGTACCACTCCGGAGCACATTGGCTGTATTGCCAAGAATGCTAAAAAAGCAGAACCAAGAAAGATTCCTGTTTTGGAACCGTATATGCGTTTAAGCGGACTGGAGCCTGTAACCATTACCCCTGAAAGTATTTTCGTAAACATTGGCGAAAGAACAAATATTACCGGTTCACCAAAATTCTCTAAACTTATTTTGGGCGGCGATTATGAAGCTGCTTTAGCTGTTGCCTTGCAACAAGTGGAAGGTGGTGCGCAGGTAATTGATGTGAACATGGACGAGGGGATGTTGGATTCGGAGGCAGCTATGACCAAGTTCTTAAACCTCATTGCTTCAGAACCCGATATTGCCAAACTGCCTATCATGGTCGATTCATCAAAATGGTCGGTTATTGAAAATGGTTTAAAATGTTTGCAGGGAAAAGGAATTGTAAACTCGATCTCTCTAAAAGAAGGCGAAGAAAAATTCCGCGATAGCGCCCGTAAAATTATGCAGTATGGTGCTGCAGTTGTGGTAATGGCCTTTGATGAACAGGGCCAGGCCGATAATTACGAACGCAGAAAAGAAATCTGTAAAAGGAGCTATGATATTTTAGTGGATGAAATCGGTTTCCCACCTGAGGATATCATTTTCGACCCGAATATTTTAACTGTGGCAACCGGTTTGGAAGAGCACAACAACTATGCAGTCGATTTTATAAATGCTACCCGCTGGATCAAGGAAAACCTGCCATATGCCAAGGTAAGTGGAGGGGTTTCTAACATATCTTTCTCTTTCAGGGGAAACAATACCGTACGCGAAGCCATGCACTCCGCATTTCTTTATCATGCCATACATGCGGGCTTGGATATGGGAATTGTAAATGCAGGGATGTTAGAGGTTTATCAGGAAATTCCACCCGAACTGTTAGAAAGGGTAGAAGATGTACTCTTAAACCGCAGAGAAGATGCCACTGAGCGATTGGTAGAATATGCCGATACCGTAAAATCAAAAGGCAAAGAAGTTGTAAAAGACGAAGAATGGCGTAAAGGAACCGTAGAAGAAAGATTATCGCATTCGCTGGTAAAGGGTCTTGTAGAGTACCTCGATGATGATGTGGAAGAAGCCCGTCAAAAATATGCCCGTCCGATACAGGTGATCGAAGGTCCGCTGATGGACGGGATGAACATTGTAGGTGATTTGTTCGGAGCCGGAAAAATGTTCCTGCCACAAGTAGTAAAATCGGCAAGAGTAATGAAAAAAGCCGTAGCCTATCTTTTACCTTTCATCGAACAGGAAAAACTGGATAATCCCGATCAGGATCAGAATTCTTCAGCTGGAAAGGTATTAATGGCTACTGTTAAGGGCGATGTACACGATATCGGAAAAAATATTGTGGGTGTGGTATTGGCCTGTAATAACTTCGAAATTATAGATATGGGCGTGATGGTGCCTGCGCAGGAAATCATCAAAAAAGCCAAAGAAGTTAATGCTGATATCATCGGATTAAGTGGTTTGATAACACCTTCACTTGATGAAATGGTCCATTTTGCCAAAGAAATGGAGCGCGAAGGTTTTACCATTCCTTTAATTATCGGTGGGGCTACTACTTCGAGGATCCATGCGGCGGTAAAAGTAGCGCCAAATTACTCCGGCCCAGCTATCCATGTGTTAGATGCTTCGAGAAGTGTTACCGTGTGCAGTACCTTGATGAACCCTGAAACTAAAGACGAATATGTAGCAGGCATCAGGGCCGAATACGACAAAGCACGTGAAGCGCATTTAAACAAACGTTCCGATAAACGTTTCAAAACATTGGAACAGGCACGTGAAAATAAATTTAAAATAGATTTTGAACCTAACCTGCCAGTGCCCGAATTTACAGGTACAAGGGTTTTTGATAATTATCCTTTAGAAGAACTGGTTCCTTACATCGATTGGACCCCATTTTTCCATACCTGGGAACTCCGTGGCAGTTATCCGAAAATTTTCGATGATAAAAATGTAGGTGATGAGGCCAAAAAACTTTTTAACGATGCACAGGTGTTGTTAAAACGTATTCTCGATGAGAAATTATTAACCGCAAGGGCCGTAATTGGTTTCTGGCCGGCAAATTCGGTAGAAGACGATATTGTTTTGGAAGTCCGGAGTCCGGAGTCCGAAGTCGGAAGTCGACCGGTCGACTCAGGACTAAAGACTGAAGACTCAAGACAAGTAACCATTCACACTCTCCGCCAACAGGCAGAAAAAGTAGATGGGCAACCTTACTACGCCTTATCTGATTTTATCGCACCAAAGAAAAGTGGAATCCAGGATTATTTTGGCGGCTTTGCTTTAACTGCGGGTATTGGGATTGATGAACTTGTAAATGAGTTCGAAGCCAATTACGACGATTACAACAGCATTATGGCTAAAGCATTGGCCGATCGTTTGGCAGAAGCTTTTGCTGAGCGCATGCACGAACGCGTGCGTAAAGAATATTGGGGGTATGCACAGGATGAAAATCTCACCAATCAGGAACTGATCAAGGAGGAATATGCGGGTATACGTCCAGCACCGGGATATCCGGCCTGTCCGGAACACACCGAAAAAGGAACCTTATTCGAATTGCTCGATGCTGAAAATAAAATCGGGTTGCATTTAACCGAAAGTTATGCCATGTATCCAACAGCGGCGGTAAGCGGTTTTTATTTCGCACATCCTGATTCGAGGTATTTTGGCCTTGGAAAAATTACCAAAGATCAGATTGAAGATTATGCCATCAGAAAAGGTATGTCGATTGAAGAAGTAGAGCGCTGGTTGAGTCCGAATTTAGCTTATTAATGCCTTCACTTTGTCATCCTGAGTATAACAAAGGATCTTTAGATAGAGAAAATATATTTTATTTTGCAGTCGATAAAAGAACTGCTGCCATGTTAAAATCCGATAGCGATCGGATCAGCATGACAACCAAACCAGGTTATGAAAATTACAGACCATATAAAAAACGCAAAGGGTAAAACCTTATTCTCTTTTGAATTATTACCACCTGTAAAAGGGCAGAGCATCCAATGGATTTACGACGCCATCGAACCTCTTTTGGAGTTCAATCCTCCTTTTATCGATGTAACTTCGCTCCGCGAAGATTACATTTATAAAGAGCAGGCAAATGGTTTGCTGCAAAAGGTATCGTACCGCAAGCGTCCGGGTACCATTGCTATATGTGCTGCCATTATCCATAAATACAAGGTTGATGCGGTTCCACATCTCATCTGTGGTGGTTTTACCAAAGAAGAAACCGAAAATGCGCTGATCGATCTGCAGTTTTTGGGCATTGATAATGTGCTGGCGCTTCGCGGTGATGCCCGTAAAGCAGATGGGAATTTCGTTCCAACTCCAGGCGGACATTGTTATGCGACGGATTTAATCGAGCATATTAAAAACCATAACGAAGGTAAATTCCTGCACGAAGACGTAGAAACCTTTAAAAGCGATTTCTGTATCGGTGTGGCCGGCTATCCCGAAAAACATTTTGAAGCGCCTAACATGAGTACCGATTTCAAATACCTGAAGAAAAAGGTAGATGCTGGTGCTGAGTTTATCGTAACGCAGATGTTCTTTGATAACCAAAAGTATTTTGATTTTGTAAAGAAATGCAGGGAAAACGATATCAATATTCCGATTATCCCGGGATTGAAGCCAATTAGTACCTTGTCTCAGCTAAATGTGCTGCCTAAGATATTTCATATTGATTTACCGGATGAATTGACCGATGCATTATCTCACGCCAAAAATAACAATGAGGCAAAAGAAATCGGTACCGAAGCCATGATTAAACAATGTAAGGAGCTGATTGATTTTGGTGCCCCTGTACTGCATTTTTATACCATGGGCCGTCCCGAACAGACCAAAAAGATTGCGAAAGCTATTTTCTAGAATTGTTTCGGTGAACTTCCCGTTAACTGTACCTGTGGCGATTGGGTGGGTTTAAGCGTTAATGTGGCCTGGTTTGAATCATTGCCCTCGGCATCCTGAAATTTGTAACTGATTGTCGTTGGTTGGGTCCTAAAATTAGGTTCGGGGGTGAAAGTAATTTTTCCATCGGTACCAACCTGCCAGGTGCCTTCGTTATTGATGATCAATTTTTTACCTCCATCGGTAACAGCAGCTGAAACAATTACGACTGTTGTAGCAACAGGATTATCCCCTGTATTATCATTGCTGAGCACAGTAATCATTCTTGAAATACCAGGTGTATAGCAATCCAGATCGTTTTGGGCAACTGGCTTAATATCCAAAATAGCAGGTGTTGTATAAACATCAGCGCATACGTTACTGCTATTCCGTATCAATAACCGATAAAAATAACCATTCATGGTTTTGGGTACGGCATTTACATTTAAAGTATTGGTTGTAGTGCCACTATAACGTGTACCATTAGTTACATTTGTCCAATTGATTTTATTATCGGTACTTACCTGCCACTGGTAAATCAAGGTGCCTGCGGTGGTGTTTGCATTGGCTGTATAACTGGTATTGCTGCCGGCATCTATCAATTTATCAGTTGGTGCACTGTTAATGTTTGCCTGCCGGTTAACTGTAATTACATTGGTATAAAACGTACTGGTATAACTAGCGCCGATTACTTTTCCTGTTGCATCAACAGTTCTGCTGGCCTGTGGCCCATATCTGTCATCATTGCCCGACGCATTGGTACGATTGTAATATTCGTTACTATCGGAACATCCGTCATTGTCACTATCGGTATCTTCTAAATCTGGTATGCCATCACCGTCAGTATCAGGACAGTTTAAGGTATGTAAAGTGATGTCATCAAGGGCAAAATCGTTGCCGGAAAAGCTTGTCGAGATATTTACCACTTCAATCCTATATTTTGTACCGGTAGTAGTATTTACAGTGGCAGTGGTTTCGTGCCAGTCATCCCTGGTGATTTTTGAGCCTTCAGCTTTTTGCGTTGGGTATAAATCCCCACTTTGGATCGTTGTTATCAGGGTATTGGTCGTTTCATTATAAAATCTCATCTCCATACTAACCGGATCAGAATAACCTATCTGCGTAAGGGCATTAATGGCAAAAAAAGATAAACGATAAGCGGTATTGGGTTGTAAGGTTAAACTTTGCTGATATAGAACTGCAGGAGACAAGGATCCATTTACTGCCAAAAAAGCATCAGTATCATCTCCGGTAGTATGGCCATAAAAATTTTGCCAAACCGAGTTGGAAGAATGGATATTATCACTCCAAAGATGGCTGGTTACTACATACCTGGCTGCAGGGAATAATGAATTAGTCCCCCTGCCACCATATGCGTATGATTGTGTGATAGGAGTTTGTAAATCCCTTGTTCTCTGCGCTAAAGTAATCGCGCCAAAAGTGCCATTAAACTCTGCTGTGTTAAGTGGGGGGCATTCTATTATATCGGCTATACCATCATTGTCGTCGTCCAGATCCTGTTCATTAGCTATTCCATCGCCATCTGTATCGATCCATGCAGGGCTAAAGCTTGATGAAAAAATCACATATATCAATAGCAATACTATTTTTTTCATGTAATGTATAGGTACAAGAAGTGTTAACTGAAAAATAATAATCACACCAAGTTGTTAGTGCTGCCGATTTTTAAAAATTGAATATTCTTTCCGGTCCAGGGCGACCGTTTTTAAAAATCACTTAAAATTATAAATTAAATTTTAGATTCAAGCTATTTTTAAATACATTCGTGTATTAGATTTTCTAAATGCTCTATTATGAATGGAAATCTGATTGTCCCATGTTTTTGCAGTAATTCTACCCTTTATTGGTAACTATCCCAAGCTGCACATATTTAATGATTTATTATTTTATACAATTATTATGGGCAAAAACGCTACAAAAAAATCTTGTTTGGGATTATTGATGATTATCGGACTTATTTCAAATGCCAATGGGCAGCAGGTAACCGATGCAAATGTAAAACGCTTCTGCGACGGGGAAACGGTTTCCTATAGCGATGCTTCTGCAACAATACCATCGGGGTACACCCCGAGGTTATATTACAGTAGCACCAAAATAAGTGCACCCGACGATCCGGCCACGGCAGTTGGGGCAACTATGGCGTCACTCACGGGTACAACCATAAATAATCCAAAAACAGGTTACTATTATTTAAAAGGTGTGCCTACAGATGCATCATTATGCGAAACCCCTTACCAGGAAATCGCGATCTATATTTTTAAACCGCTCAGTATCGATTTCGTAGCTAAAAACTACTGTAATACCAGTACGCCTGCCGCCCAGGTAGCTACGCCCACCGCTACTGATGCCTATACTACTTATGGCTATCAGTGGTACAGGTTGGATGGATCGGGCAACGAGATTAAATTAACTTCTCCGTCAGCTTCTACAAAAGATTATACGCCAGTAACAGCCGATGGCCTTGTTATCGGGCAAAATAAACTCCGTGTAAAAGTGGGTTATTTTATACCTGGTGTGGGGCATTATTGTGTTACAAGTAAAGATCATGATATCACAATTAACGCCACACCAAATTCACCTGGTGTAACAGTTACCGGTGCGCAGGCAGCAACGCTTTAATTAAAATGGTTTCGATTGCTGGTAATGGGTATAAAGTCTTACATCCCTGTTTGTTTTATCCTGCTTTTTATTTTCTCAGAAAAAGCGAAGGGACAGTCGAGCCAACACGCGCAGAAATATATACTCAAAAGAGGTGCTGTTGCTATTTTGCATGCTGATGCGGCTGAATCGGAAAAATTAACCTGGTACAAAAACGATATTTTGTTGCCTGGCGAATCTGCA
Source organism: Pedobacter sp. UBA5917 (assembly GCF_002432345.1). Lineage (GTDB taxonomy): Bacteria > Bacteroidota > Bacteroidia > Sphingobacteriales > Sphingobacteriaceae > Pedobacter. The sequence goes on along the minus strand of NZ_DJDT01000051.1, from coordinate 15,207 downwards.
ACCACCTTGTCGGTTAGGGAAACAGGGATCTATAAAGTAATTGCCGAAAATGCTACTGGATGTCCATCCCCGCCTACAATCGTAGAAATAATCGGAGAGCAAAGTTTGCCAGCCGATGTTGCAATTGTAAAACGTTCCGAAACACGTGAAATATTGAGTAACCAGGTTTTTAGCTATTACCTAAATGTACGTAACAACGGAACCAGTAATGCCACTAATTTAAATATTGTAGACCGGCTGCCCGATAACTTAACTTTCGAAGGTATAATTATCCCAAGTGAGGGCCAGGTAAACTATGACGCAACGTTGCACCAGATTACATGGCAGATACCTTTGATGCCTGTGGCCTATTTTGCAGAATTGGAGATAAGGGTAAAAGCCAAACAGCCTGGTTTCATTAGCAATACGGCAACCATATCAGCAACAGAGTTTGATCCTAAATTAAGCAACAATACCTCAACCGATAATAAACAGATTTCGGCACTACATGTACACAATGTTTTTACGCCGAATGGGGATGGTAAAAATGATACTTTCTTTATCGATAACCTGAATAGTTTTGAATTTAACGAACTCACCGTAATTAATCGTTACGGTAGTACGGTTTACCAGGAAAAGGACTATAAGAACAATTGGGAAGGGAGCGGATTGAGTGATGGGACCTATTTTTATATCATACGTGTAAGAAATGGAACGTCGGCCTGGGTAGAACTGAATGGCTATGTTACCTTATTAAAATAATACATGGTTATGGGATGTAAATTTTTTTTCCTGCCTTTATTTTTACTTAGTCACCTTGCAGTATTGGCACAACAGGATGCCCAGTTTGGTCAGTATTTATTTAATGGGTTGCACATTAACCCTGCTTATGCTGGCTACAAAGAAGAACTATATCTTCAAGCATTTGCACGCGCGCAGTGGATAGGCGTACGCGGCGCGCCACAAACTTTATCGATCTCGGCAGATGAAGCTATTAAAGATGAAAGCATTGGTTTGGGACTCATCATAGGTAAAGATAAAATTGGAGCGCAGAGAAGCCTGATAGCTACAGGGAATTTGGCCTACCGGATAAAACTCGACCGGACGGAGACCAATGTATTAGCTTTCGGTATTGGATTAGGAGTGAAGCAGTTGGGCCTTGATGGAAATCTGCTCGATCCGCATGATCTGGGAGATAACAGGATCCCCACCGGGAATGTGAGTCAGATCACCCCAGAGTTTAGGGCCGGGATCTTTTATTCGAACGAAAAATATTTTGCAGGTTTTTCTGCTACCAACCTCATCGCTAGATCCATAGCCATTTTATCCGATTACAATACACTCAGCATTACCCCACAAACGCATTTGTATTTAACCGCCGGGATGCTATTGCCTATAAATGATTACATTCTTTTTAGACCTACTTTTTTGCTTAAAGATGATATCCGTGGGCCTACTTCGCTGGATTTAAATACCTTTTTCCTTTTTAACGAACGTTTTTGGATAGGTTCAGCATATCGAAGCTCTGTTAAACTTTATCCTAAAAATAACCTGCAGAAAAATCTGCCAAATGCCTCAACAGTAGGTATTATAACCGAGTATTTTACAAAAAGCAATCTCCGTATTGGTTATGGTTACGATTTTACCTTAAATAAACTGCAGCGATACGATTACGGTTCGCACGAAATATCATTGGGATATTATTTTACAACGAAAAAAAGCCGTAGACCAAAATGTTATTTTTAAAAATTATACATTGCATCTTTATAATTTCAGATGCAGTATATGAATAATTTAGATACCGATTTACAACAACTCGATGCCATATTAACAGCGGTTAAACTACAGGGAGCCGATTATTTAAACCATATTAGGGAGCGATCCACAGCCAGTTCGGCAGAGGTAGAAGTTATGCGCGATTTAATTGACGAGGGTATTGGGGCCGTTGAAGCATTGGAGCAATTTAACAAGCGTTTCGAACCCATTATGGTGGCTTCTTCAGGGCCAAGGTATTGGGGTTTTGTAACCGGCGGAACCACACCTGCGGCCATTGCCGGCGATTGGTTATCTACCATATACGATCAGAATACGCAGAGTGCAAAAGGGAATGGCGATGTTTCGGCCCTTATCGAGTTAGAGACCATTCAATTACTGCTTTCGTTATTTAATTTGCCGAAAAATTATTTTGGTGGTTTCGTAACCGGCGCAACACTATCCAATTTTACTTGTTTGGCCGTAGCCAGACAATGGATTGGAAAGCAATCGGGCAAAGATTTCGCAAGAGAAGGCCTGTCGGAAACAGTAAAGGTGTTGTCGGCTACACCGCATTCATCAGCAATAAAATCCCTGTCGATGTTGGGTTTGGGCAGTGGCAATGTAATTCAGGTAAATGTATTAACTGGCAACCGCGAGGCATTGGATGTTACCGATCTCGAACTTAAGATACAGGCACTAAATGGCGAACCATTTATTTTAATCTCCAGCGCCGGAACAGTAAATACAGTAGATTTTGATGATTTTGAAGCCATAAACCTATTAAAAGAGAAATACAATTTCTGGTGGCACATTGATGCAGCATTTGGTGGTTTTGCAGCTTGTTCGCCAAAATACAATCACCTGGTTAAAGGCTGGGATAATGCAGACAGCATCACCGTCGATTGCCATAAATGGTTAAATGTACCTTATGAGAGTGCTGTATTTTTTGTAAAGGAGCAACACCAGTTGTTACAGGTAGAAACCTTTCAGAATTCGAATGCGGCCTATCTGGGCAACCCGATGGAGAATTTCAGTTACTTAAATTTTCTTCCCGAAAATTCACGTCGCTTAAAGGCTTTACCTGCATGGTTTACGCTCACCAGTTATGGCAAACAGGGGTATCAGGAAATTGTAGAGCGTAATGTTGAAACAGCTTTACAGTTTGCCGATTTTATAAACGAAAATCCAAATTTCGAATTATTGGCCCCTGTACGTTTAAATACGGTGTGTTTTTCGTTAACAGATGAAAGTTTGGTTACAACATTCCTCAATAAACTTAATGCAAGCGGGAAAGTATTTATGACACCTACTTTTTATAATGGAAAGAAGGGCATCCGGGCAGCTTTCGTTAATTGGAGAACTACTATTGCAGATGTTGAAGTGGCTACGGCTACCATGACAGAAATTCTTACAGAACTTTAACCATAATTTTGTTGTTTTAAAAGCATAGAACTTATATTTGCAATAATGAAGTTTTATGCTTTTAAATATGTATTAATTGCCTGCATAGCGGTAACTTTTTTCGTAAAAGTGAGCCATGTGCTTTCGTATTTAAGCTATTCGGCCGATAATGTTGAGCTCTTATCAGTTAATGATGATGCAACAGAAAAGGAAGAAAAAAAAGTTGAAACTGAATATGCAGTATATCAGGTTGTATTTCACGATGCTGTTTATTTTCCGCTTCAAACTTCAAAAAAAATAATCATCCCCGATCATTCCTTTCAATCGGCGTACTTTCCTGAAGTTTTAACGCCGCCACCTTCCGTTTAAACATATTCCTTGATTAAAAAACTATTCTACGAAAGTGGAATCAATATTCTATTTAAAAAAAAATATAAATTAATAAGATATGAAACGAGCAATTTCATTTGTGGTGTTATTAATCGCTGCTTCTTTAAAAATAAGTGCACAGGAAGTTGTGCAGAACAACGTAAAACCTGTAGAAAATGCCCTGGGCCAGGTTACCAAACTGCAGCCTGTAAGTTTTAATTACGATAAAACCTGGGCCGAAAAATTAAAATTACCAGCAAGGCCGCAATATGGTTTTGTAGGTGCTGATGCCAAAACTGCCGTTCCGGAAATTGTTTCCGTACAGGCCAAAGATTATCCGGCAGGTAAAAATACATTTAAAAGTGCTACCATCACCAAGGTTGACTATGAAAATTTAGTGCCGCTTTTGGTTGCCAGCATAAAAGAGCAGCAACAACAGATCGAAGAGCTAAAACGCGAGCTGAAAGCATTAAAATCGCAAAGCGCTAAATAATACAAGAGGATTTAGTGCATGTACTCTTAAAAATACCGTCATTTCAAGCGAAGTGCAACGCAGCCGAGAAATCTGTCTTGAGATAGATCTCTCCGCTCCACTGCGTTTCGGTCGAGATGACGGTACTTTTAATATTTTTGTCAATGTGATTCAGCCAAAACAACGATCATTTTATTATCCCCTCAACAAATAACTTTTAAACCCTTCAAAATCTACGCTTAGTTGATCAGCTTGTTTAGGTTTGCTTTCCAAAGTTTTTACCTGCTCAGGAATTTCTATTTTAGCCGCAATTTCTGTTGGAAAAATATCCGGAAATTTACAGGCATGTGCCGTTGATAGAAAAACTGCTGCACTTTCATCAGCAGGGTTTTCATTTCTGTATTTTTTAGCCGCTAAGTAAGCGATTGCCGTATGCGGACAGGCCACATAGTTTAATTTGCTATCGATTTCTTTAATACCTTCCAAAGTTTCGTCATCGGTAAAGCGGTAAGCCGTAACTACTTTTTTAATGGCTTCAGTATCCTGGTTAAATAAATCCATAATCCGAACCCAGTTACTTGGCGCACCAACATCCATGGCGTTGGAATAGGTTTGTGTTGATGGTTTGGTTTCATAAATGCCACTTTCTAAAAAGCGCGGAACCGTATCGTTTACATTGGTTGCTGCAATAAACTGTTTAACTGGTAAGCCTAATTTATAAGCCAGTAAACCTGCGCCTATATTTCCGAAGTTTCCGCTGGGTACCGAAAATACAACATCGCTTAAACCTTGCCTTTTCAATTGCGCATAAGTATTGAAATAGTAAAATGTTTGCGGAATTAAACGCGATATATTGATCGAATTGGCGGATGTTAAACGGAACTTCGCATTAAGTTCGTCATCTGCAAAAGCTTGTTTAACCAATGCCTGGCAGTCGTCAAAAGTACCTTTTACTTCAATTGCCCTGATGTTCTGCCCATTGGTGGTTAACTGCAGTTCCTGTATCGGGCTTACTTTACCCTCTGGATATAATATGGTTACGCGAGTATTGGGTACACCTAAAAAGCCCAAAGCTACAGCACCACCGGTATCGCCCGAAGTAGCCACTAAAACATCTAACAACTGTTCGCCGTCTTTTAAGAAATAGGCCATTACCCGGCTCATAAAGCGGGCACCAAAATCTTTAAAAGCTAATGACGGGCCATGGAATAATTCCAGAACGAAGGTTTTATCATCTAATTTTACTGCAGGAGCTTCAAAATTAATGGCCTCATCAATTAAAGCCTTTAAATCTTCGGCCGGAATTTCGTCTTTTAATAAGGTTGAGGCCACCTTGTAAGCAATTTCTTGTAAAGAATAGTGCTCAATATTCTGTATAAAATCAGCATCAAGCTGCGGGATTTCGACAGGCATATATAGGCCTTTATCCTGCGGCATGCTGTTAAAAACGGCTTCTTTAAAAGAAACACGTAAAGTTTTATTGTTGGTTGAATATAGTTTCATTGTTTGATGAGGTATAATGGAAGATGTGAGATGGAAAATGGGGTTACATCATCCATCTTACATTTTCCATCGTTATATAATTTTCGGTCCTTCCGCATTTACCGGAGAAACAAAGGCTTTGCTGTTAATATTTATTTTGTGTAAATGTTGTTGTTGTGCTTTGGTAATTGTTTTTGCTGTTTCTGCGTCTTTTGTTAAAGCGAAAACAGACGGGCCAGAACCTGAAATTCCGAAACCAATGGCGCCGTTATCCATAGCCAGTTTCCTCATTTCCTCAAAACCCGGGATCAGGATCGAACGTGTAGGTTCTACCAGAACATCTTTCATGCTGCGGCCAATCAGGTCGAAATCATTCATGAACAATCCGCTTACTAAACCTGCAACATTTCCCCATTGGGTTACCGCATCTTTTAAAGCAACTTTACTGCGGATCATCTGGCGTGCGTCCTTTGTTGGTACATCCACTTCGGGATAAACAATGGCAGCATACATCCCGGCTGGCGTTGGCAACGAAATTACATCGAGTGGTTCGTAACTTCTGATCAGCACAAAGCCGCCCAATAGGGCAGGAGCAACATTATCAGCATGACCATAACCACAGGCCAGCTCTTCACCTTTCATTGCAAAAGGTACAAGTTCAGTAGCGGTCAATAAATCACCCATTAGTTTGTTAATGGCAAACAAACCCGCAACTGTACTGGCCGAGCTCGATCCCAAACCACTGCCAATGGGCATTTTTTTATGCAGTTCAATTTCTACGCCCACATCTAAACGGTTAATGTGCTGCAGGTAATGCTGTACACTGGCACTAACCGTATTTTTGGCGGCATCTAAAGGCAAGCGGCCATCATCGCCTGTAATTCTTTTGATTACCACTCCGGGCGTATCGGTAAACCGCATTTCTACTTCATCGCCTGGCTCGTTTACGGCGAAGCCAAGCACATCGAAACCACAAACTACGTTTGCAACGGTTGCCGGAGCGAAAACTTTTATACTATTTTTCATTATTAATTGGCTTAGCTATTGTTAAGCGGTTATTTGGTTTAAATGATATTTTAAATGCACCACATAATCTTCAATAAAATAGGAGAGTGTGTGCAGCGCTGTTTGACCCTTTCCGGTATCACAGTTGTTTTGGAGCTTTTCTTCCGGAATGTTCTCAATTACACGGCTGATCTGGTAGTTCATTAACTTCCAAAGCGTTTTAACCTCAGTAATATCAGTTTCCTGATAATTTTGATAAAGTACCCATTCATCCTGATGATAAACAATTTTGACTCCCTGTTCATATTGGCCAACAATTAAACGGCGGATGTTATTCGATGCGCTATCAATCAAATGACCCAATAATTCCTTTTTGGACCATTTCGAAGGCACTGGCTTGTCATTCCATGCTTCTTCTGTGATGCTTTCAAAATCAATCATGGCCTGATTAACCAGGCTTAGAATTTCATTTTTCTGCGCTATAACCGGATTCATCAGATTAGTTGTTTAAAGTCCCTACGTTAATGATATCGGCAAAAACACCGGCAGCAGTAACTTCGGCACCTGCGCCTGGACCTTTTACTACCAGCGGACGCGATTTATAACGATCGGTGGTAAAGGAAATAATGTTGTCGCTTCCCGAAAGCATATAAAAAGGATGACTGTCATCAACCATTTGAAGGCTGATTTCTACATTGCCATCTTCTAGCTTACCGATGTAACGCAAAACTTTTCCATCATTGGCAGCTGTATTTTTCAGGTTTTCGAAGTAAGCCGCATTGGCTTTAAGTTCCGAATAAAAATCTTCTACCGTTGCGGCATTTAAACAGGCTTCAGGCAGAATGTTGTCGATTTTTACATCACTGGCTTCTAATGGATAACCTGCATCGCGGGCAAGGATCAGCATTTTACGCATAAAGTCCTTTCCGTTCAGATCGTCACGCGGATCAGGTTCTGTGTAACCCAGTTCCTGCGCTTCCTTTACCGTTTCGTAAAAACCGGCTTCACCTTTAAAGTTATTGAAGATATAAGAAATGGTTCCAGATAAGATGGCTTCGATACGTGCTACCTTGTCGCCGCTCATCATCAGCTCGCGTAGCGTACGGATAATTGGTAAACCTGCTCCAACATTTGTTTCGTAATAAAAGTCGACACCGAATTTACGGGCGGTGTCTTTAAAAGATTTATACTGTGCATAATCGGCAGAGTTTCCTTTTTTATTACAAGTTACCACAGAAATACTGCTTTCGAATATGCCCTGATAAAAGGCTATTGGCGATTCGGCCGCAGTATTATCTACAAAAACACAGTTTGGCAGGTTCAAAGCTTTCATTTTGGCAACAAAACCGGCTAAATCAGCCTGTTCGGCATTTGCATCCAGTTCGGTCTCCCAGTTTTCGAGCGATAAACCATCGGCATTAAAGATCATTTTACGTGTATTGCTGATCCCGGTAACCTTTACCTGCAAATCGTTGTTGGCTGCCAAAAATGGCATCTGCTCTTTCAGTTGGTTAAATAAGGTTTTGCCAATATTTCCTGTACCCAAACAGAATACATTTAATGTTCTTTTCAGGTCGGTAAAAAAGGCATCGTGTACCGCATTAACGGCTTTTGATAAATCATCTTTACTGATGATTACCGAGATATTATATTCTGACGAACCTTGTGCAATGGCCCTCACGTTGATACCATTACGGCCTAATGCGTTGAACAAACGACCGCTCATGCCTGGGGTGCGTTTCATGTTTTCGCCTACTATGGCCAAAACTGCCAGGTTATTTTCAACTTCTGGTAATTCTAGTTTTTTTGCATCCAGCTCCAGCTCGAATTCTTTTTTGATCAAAGCAATCGCCTGTGAGGCATCTGTTGGTTTAACCGCAAAAGTAATGCTGTGCTCTGATGAAGACTGTGTAATCAGCACTACATTGATCTGCTCGCGCGATAGAAGCGAAAATAACCTTCCGCTAAAACCTGCTTTACCAACCATGCCGCTGCCGGTTAAATTGATGATGCTGATATGATCGATAGAAGAAATCCCTTTTATTGGTAAACTTGATGGTTTCACATCACTTTTGATATAGGTCCCACCGAAATCAGGCTCAAAAGTGTTTTTGATCACGATCGGGATTTTTTTCATAAAAGCCGGGATCATGGTTGGCGGATAAATTACCTTCGCACCAAAATAACTCAGTTCCATGGCTTCGGTATAGCTTAATTCAGGTAAAGAGAAAGCTTTTTTCACAATCCGTGGATCAGCAGTCATCATACCGTTTACATCCGTCCAGATTTCTATTTCTTCAGCATTTAAGGCTGCGCCCCAAACCGCTGCAGTATAATCAGAACCACCGCGCCCCAGGGTGGTAACCCTGCCGGCTGCATTACTGGCAATAAAACCGGTTACAAAAAGTACCTTATCTTTATTTTCCTGGTAAAAATTATTGATCAGCATTTCGGTGAGCTCGGTATCAACCCTTGCCTGACCGAAATTGCTATCGGTTTTAATCAGATCCGATCCATTTACGAAAAGCGCATTGCCCAAACTTTGCGAAGCAATATGGCTGATCATAAAAGTAGAGCAACGCTCGCCATAACTGATAATCTGATCTTTAGTCTGTAAGCTTAGCTCACGTAGATTGGTTACCGCTTGCAATAGGTCTTCCAGTTCGTTAAAAAAGATCTTTAAACGTGTAAACACCGGGTTTTGTGCAGCGGCTGGCAACAAGGTACGGATTACAGCAAAATGTTTTGCCTCGATTTCTTTTAAATGCGCATCGTAATCTTCGCCCCGTTCGGCCTTTTCGGCCATATCGGTTAGCAAATTGGTTACACCGCTCATTGCCGATAATACAACTACCGGGCTGTTCTTCTGTTTTTCTTCGCCAACCAGGCGTAAGAGGGTTTTAATGTTCTCGGCCGAACCTACGGATGTGCCGCCGAATTTGAGTACTTTCATTTTTTATATTGGGTTTAACTGTTTGTTGCTATACCGATCTGTGGTTTAAAATGCTCGTTTGTACAGGTTTCATTCAGCATGGGTTAAAAAAAAAGCGTCCCGATTTTCATCGGAACGCTTTCTGTGTTTTATGTTTTTTCAACTCACAACAAATTAGTTCCGCTGGTTTATACCGGTGGTAATAATAATCGTTGTAATAATTGAAGTGTTAAATTTCATCTTGTCTTCGTGTACTTTGTACACCGTAAAATAGGAGATTATTTTTTTAAAATGCAAATGTTTTTTCAATTTTATTTCGAAATTTATACTAAAACGTTTAAGTAGATGAAATAACCGCATTTAATCATTCCCCTCCTTTGGAGGGATGTCCGCAGGACGGGGTGGTTAAAGGCGCTCTATCCTAGAAATTAATCACTAAATAGCTATCCGTTATAAAATCTACAGAAATAAGTTTGTTTTGTTTAAAAGTGTTACATAAGATGATATCGACTACTTTCATATTTGATTGTTAATTCATATTCCAACGTTATACCAATGATAAAAAATAATTAAATAAGGTATAAAGTACGTTTAAGCAAAAGGCAATGCTGCCCAAAATTATCACCGTTAGATATTTTCTTTTGAAAAATAAGGCAAAAGCTACGATGTTTACCAACAACAGAACAGTACTGATGTATATAAAAGGTTTAGCTACTTCATAAAAAATACTGCTAGGAATAAAATCGCTAACCAACTGCATTTTTACCTGTATGATTGGAATGATTTTCCAGATTAAAAGAAATAATAAAATGGTTAAAAAAATGATGGATAATTTTTTTTGGCTGTTGTTTTTAACTTTATCCTGATTTAAGTGTTCAGGTATAACATAGCCAGGTACATCAAACTCAATATCGTTACCGTTAACAACGATTAATTTCCTTTCGTAATCCAAATAATTTTCGGGGGTTAACATAACCTCTTTACCCAAACAGACCGAAACATCTTTTAAATAACTTACCAGCCTGTTATGATCCTCAATCGAGTTAATTTCTAAAGGAGTAATGTCATTTTCGATTTCATCACCTCCAAAAAAATGGCACTTAATAAGAATACCCTCCAGGTGTATAGTAACGCCACTTAATAAATCTGACTTGCCATTCCAATAATCAAAAACAGTACTTTTATCAATCTGGCTTTCCGTTTCACCCGATTGGCCATTATAAAACGCTACTTTATAACCGGTGTTTATAAGATCTATCCATTTCTCCCAATCTTCGATATTTGTATTTTTAACATATATATCCCTTAATGAACCATCAATATAGTATATCTTTTTTCTAAGTGTCTCCCAGTTCATTTTTGATCATTTGCTGGATAAAAGTATAAATCTTTAATTCATTCCTAAATGACATGTTGATCCTTTATTGTCATTAGTAAAGATTTTTGCAGTATTAAAACCCTATCTCTCAAAAATTTAATTGCACTAAAACCATTTACCGGATTTTACTTAGTGTATATTTTTAATTTTTTTTATGTTTAAAAATACGCAATAATACACTGATAATAAGGTGTTTACATCATGGTGTATTTGCTACAATATGTAAAAAATTACGTTTTAAAACTCGTTTTTGTGCGGGATAAGTCTTTACCTTTGCTCTACTAACTAACTTATTGTTATGAGCAAAAAGAAACTGCAAGCGCCAGATTTAGGCTATTTAAATCTCGGCGGGAACATTGCTGTAAAGTACCAATTGTCTCCGAAAGAGTTAATTGATGAAGCCTTATTAAATAATGAAGGTACCATGGCCGCGTCGGGTGCGCTGGCTATTGATACCGGGAAATTTACCGGACGTTCGCCCAAAGACAGGTTTATCGTGTGCGACGATGTAACCGAAGACCAGGTTTGGTGGGGAGATGTGAACATCAAAATCAGTCCAGAAAAATTTGACCAGTTATATGGTAAGCTCACCGGTTATCTTGGCGACAGAACAATTTATGTACGCGACTCTTCAGCATGTGCTGATCCTGATTATTCGATTTCCATCCGGGTAATTACAGAAACGGCTTACCAGAATCTTTTTGCTCATCATTTATTTATCCGTCCAGAGGAAGATAATTTAGGTGGTGCGCCAGAATGGACCATTATCGCAGCACCAGGTTTCCTTGCAGATCCTGCTGTTGATGGAACCCGTCAGCAAAATTTCTCTGTGATCAACTTTACCAAAAAAATGATCCTGATCGGTGGTACAGGTTATACCGGCGAAATTAAAAAAGGAATCTTTTCGGTATTAAATTTTATCCTGCCTGTATATAAGAATACACTTTCTATGCACTGTTCGGCCAATGTGGGCAAAGATGGCGATACAGCAATATTCTTTGGTTTATCCGGAACCGGTAAAACCACTTTATCTGCCGATCCCGAAAGAGGTTTGATCGGCGATGACGAACATGGCTGGGGCAACGATTCGGTATTTAACTTCGAAGGGGGCTGTTATGCAAAGTGTGTGGATTTAACCGAAGAAAAAGAGCCACAGATTTTTAAGGCCATTAAATTTGGAGCCTTACTGGAAAATACCAACTTTTTTCCTGGTACCAGGGATGTTGATTATACCAATATTGCCAAAACGGAGAATACACGGGTTGCCTATCCTATAAATTATATTGATAATGCAATTATACCTTCAATTGCAGGTGTTCCGAAAAATATCTTTTTCCTAACTGCTGATGCGTTTGGCGTGCTGCCTCCAATTTCTAAACTGAATGTAGAACAGGCCATGTTCCATTTTATGAGCGGTTACACTGCAAAAGTTGCCGGAACGGAAGCTGGCGTTACCGAACCGCAGTTAACTTTTTCGGCCTGCTTTGGTAAAGCTTTCCTACCGCTGCATCCTTCTAAATACGCGGCTTTGTTGGGCGAAAAAATGAAAAAGCACGAAGTAAACGTATGGTTGGTAAATACCGGATGGAGTGGGGGACCCTATGGTGTAGGCAAAAGGATGAAATTGGGTTATACACGTGCTATGATTAAGGCTGCTTTGAACGGTAGTTTAAACCATAACCATTATAAGCAGCATCATGTATTTAAATTAATGATGCCGTTAAATTGTGAAGGTGTTCCGAGTGATATTTTAGATCCTTCTAAAACATGGGATAATCAGGAAGAATATTTTTTAAAGGCTTATCAACTGGCCGATGCCTTCGAAGAGAATTTTAAGCAGTTCGAACTGACAAAAGTGTCAAAAAGCAGACACGAAGCGTTAAAATTATGTTAAATGTGCTTTAAAATGCATTTTTTGAGCAAAAAATTTGCAATTCGATTTTTTTTTAGTTTTTATTGTGAAAGAATTGCCTCGGCTGGGGCAATTTTTTTGTTATACACCCATGGTGGTTTACCGAAACTAAATTCTAAGTAACGATTTAATTGCTTATTGATTTATTAATTTGTAATTTAAAATCAATTTATAAATTTGTTTTTCGCAACAATTTCGGATAAGAAACGTTGTGTGTATTACAATAAGAAAAAACAGCTAAAAATTAAAAACAAGAACTAAAACTAAAATTTCAAAAAAAATGGCAAACGCACCAAAACCAACAACTGTTAAAAAAGAGAGCTCTTCTAGTGCTTCAAATGTATTTGCAACATTCGTTATTCCAATCTGTATCGTTATTGGATTCTGTGTTTGGAGATTCGTATTCGGAGAAGGAAGTAACTTTATCGATGGTGACAGAGAAAAATTACCATTACCTGGTAACTATCTTGGAACAGCATACAAAGGAGGCCCTATCGTAGCGATCTTGGTTGGATTACTATTGGTAGTAATTGTATTCTCTATCGAGCGTTTCATCGTTATTGGTAAAGCAAGTGGAAAATCAAGCTTAGATACTTTCATCCGTAAAGTACAAGGCTTATTAAGCGCAGGAAACATCGAAGCTGCAAAAGCTGAGTGTGACAAACAACAAGGTTCAGTTGCTAACGTAATTAAATCTGGTTTGAAAAAATATAGCGAAGTTGAAGCTGATACCAACATGGATGTTGAGCAATCAATCGTTGCCATCCAAAAAGAGGTTGAAGAAGCTACAGCTTTAGAAATGCCAATGTTGGAGCAAAACTTAACTGTAATTGCAACTTTGGTATCAATCGGTACATTGGTAGGTTTATTGGGTACAGTAACAGGTATGATCCGTGCATTCGCCGGTTTAGCAAACTCTGGTGCTCCAGATCAGTCGGCATTAGCGGTAGGTATCTCTGAGGCACTTATCAACACAGCAACTGGTATCTTGGTATCTACTGTGGCAATTATCATGTACAACGTATTAACTTCTAAAATCGACAAGTTAACTTACGCAATCGATGAGGCTGGTTTCAGCATCGTTCAAACATACGCTAGTTCGCATAAATAAGAATTTTGAAAAAATTTTTACCGGCTTTATGGAAAACCGGAAAAAAGATCATCATTATTAAAAACTAGTAAAAATATTATGCCTAGAATTAAAGTTAAAAGAACAAGTACAGTAACAGATATGACCGCCATGTGTGATGTGGCATCATTGTTACTTACTTTCTTCATCTTAACTGCTACAGCAAGGCAACCAGAACCACTAGCCGTTTCTACACCTTCATCTACATATGAGTTTAAGGTACCGGTAGAAAACAACGCGATTTTAACCATCGGGCAGGGGAAAGTTTTCTTCGAAGTAGCAGGTACGAAAGTAAGAGCGAAAACATTAGAGCTAATGGGCGAACAGTACAAAATATCGTTCACTCCATTAGAAATACAACGCTTTTCAAACATAGGAAGTTTCGGTGTTCCGATCCAGAGCTTAAAATCACTTATTGCCTTAAATGGTGGCGACCGTATGAAGCCAGGAGTTCAGCCTGGGATACCTTCAGACTCGACCGACAACCAGTTAAACTCATGGGTATTAAATGCCCGTAAAGCAACTAAGGAGATTAATAATCAGGATATGCGTATCAGTATCAAAGGTGATGCTAAAGAAGAGTATCCGGTAGTTAAAAAGATTATTGATGTACTTCAGAAACAAAGTGTAAACAAATTTTTATTGGTTACCAACTCTGAAGCTAAAAAGAAATAAGAAATGGCAGAATTAAACACGGGCGGGAAGAAGGCCACGCCAAGGGTTGATATGACCCCGATGGTGGATCTAATGTTTCTTTTAGTAACATTCTTTATCTTAACTACAGTAATCTCTACGCCACAAGCGATGGATATTGCAAAACCGGATAAAAACGAAAAGTTACCTGAAAACAGATTAGAGCTGAAAGCAAGTAAAACAATGACCATCTTATTGGGTAAAAACAATAAAGTTGCATGGTACATGGGAGTAGCTGGCGCAAGCGCACCAACAATCGAATCAGCATCACAAATCGAAGGCGTTATTGCCAAGAACAGAAAAACAGCTGATGCTTCAGGTGTAGCAGGCGACTTTGTTGTCCTTGTAAAACCAACATCAGGTTCTACCTTTCAGAACTTTGTTGATATCATGGATGAGTTGGAAATTCTTAAAGTAAAGGTTCGTCAGATTGATGATGATAACATCCTTGACAATGAGAAGCAGTTCATGAAAGAAAGTGGAATTTTATAATCAGTAAAACCAATAGTTATGTCGAAGTTAGATATATTCAGAAAAGAATGGCTTGAAGTGGTTTTTGCAGATAAAAACAAAAATTACGGTGCGTACCAATTGCGTAAAACCAATGGTGCCAACACTACCAAAGCCTTAATTATTGGATCTATTATCTTCCTTGTATTATTTTTCTCTCCTAAAATCTACAGCCTTATCAAAGGTTCAA
>NZ_DJDT01000193.1 GCF_002432345.1 Pedobacter sp. UBA5917 | reverse complement strand
GATTCAGTTAACCGATTAACCAGTTTAAACAATTAACCCAGAAAGCAATTAAACAATCCAGCTATACAGCAATTAACCAATTTATACAATTAACCCATTCCAACCTTGCCAAAAGAATATTTTAAAAAACTTCAGGATCTGCTCAATACCGAGCGCGATGAAGATTTACAGTCTTATCTAAAACTTACCGAAAATACTTCTGCGGCCGATAGGAGGGCTTTGGGCTTAACCTGGTATCCGATTGCCATCAGAAATACGGAAATTGGCCGTGGCGATTATTTAACAGTAGAACTGGAAAGAACCACACATCAGGATTTTTCTCACCAGTTCCGTTTTGGATCGGCGGTTGTGCTTTTTTCCAATCATGATGCGAAAGAGGATCGCGTAGAAGGGATTATCACACACCAGAGCGGTAGCCGGATGAAAATCAGCTTCCGTATTGATGAACTGCCCGATTGGACCCGTGACGGAAAATTAGGAGTAGACCTGCTTTTTGATAACAACAGCTACGATGAAATGCAGAATGCGCTTAAACAGGCCACGAATTTAGCTGAAAACGAATCGGAAAATAAGTTGATCCGCATTTTAACCAAAGGCGAAAAACCTTCGTTCCGTGGTGAAGAAAAGTTTATTATCCCAAATACGCTAAATGATTCGCAACAGCTGGCCGTTAATAAAATTATCTCTGCTGATCATTTGGCCATTGTGCACGGTCCGCCTGGAACAGGGAAAACCACTACGCTTGTACACGCCATTAAATCGCTGGTAAAACACAATGATCAGAAAATACTTGTGGTGGCGCCAAGTAATACCGCTGTTGATTTACTGACCGAAAAGTTGGCTGCTGAAGGTTTAAAGGTAATCCGTGTAGGTAATCCTGCAAGGGTTTCGGAACGATTGCTTGCCGCTACACTCGATCATCAAATGGCCGGTCATCCCGAAATGAAAACCATTAAAGCGTTAAAAAAACAGGCCAGCGAGTATAAAAATATGGCCCATAAATATAAACGTAGTTTTGGAAAGGCTGAACGTGAACAGCGTAAAGCTCTTTTTGATGAAGCACATAAAATTGGAAGAGAAGTAGAAAAAACCGAGCAGTACATTATGGATAGTCTCTTCACCAAAGCGCAGATTATTACGGCTACTTTGGTAGGAGCAAACCATTACACTGTACGCAACTTAAAATACAATACAATCGTGATCGACGAAGCCGGTCAGGCATTGGAACCGGCCTGTTGGATCCCGATCTTAAAAGCGCAAAAAGTGGTATTGGCAGGCGATCATTTTCAGCTTTCGCCAACCATAAAATCAAATGAGGCAGCCAGAAATGGTTTAAGTAATACTTTACTCGAGAAAACAGTAAGTCTTCATCCCGAATCTGTTGTGCTTTTAAACGAACAATACAGGATGAATAAGGATATTATGGGTTATTCGAGCAAAGTGTTTTATAATAACGAACTTAAAGCGCATCACTCCGTTGCCGATAAGTTATTGTTTAACGATGACGAACCGATCCAGTTTATTGATACCGCTGGTTGCAGTTATGACGAAAAGTTGGATGGAACAAGTACAACCAATCCGGATGAAGCCGTATTTCTTGTAAAACATTTAACCCATTTAGCAGATCATTTAATGGAGAGATCTGCTGTTGATTTTCCATCAATTGCCATCGTTTCGCCTTATAAACAACAGGTACAGATTTTAAATGAACTGGTTAAGGAAAATGACGTTTTAAAACCTTATCTCGAGAAAATTTCGGTAAATACTATTGATAGTTTCCAGGGGCAGGAGCGGGATGTGGTTTATATCAGTTTAACCCGGAGCAATGCAGAAGGAAGTATCGGCTTTTTATCGGATACGAGAAGGATGAATGTAGCCATGACAAGAGCCAGGAAGAAATTAGTGGTTGTTGGCGATAGCTCCACACTTTCGAAATCCAAATTTTATGCAGAATTTATCCAGTACGCAGAGCAATTGGGTGCTTACCACAGTGCCTGGGAGTTTATGGATCTATAGTCATAAACCTGTTACCTGTTGGGTATTGAAAAAATTAAATAAATTTATTATTTTTACTAAAATCATCCCTTATCTAGTTGAAATTCTTGCTGTTTATTAAATAAGAGTGCAATTCTCTGATAGTATATGTATGTCAACAAATATGGATTTACAGATTAATTAACCATCTAAATGACTGAAACGATCAAAATTCTTATTGCGGATGATAATGAGTTGATGCGGCTTTTAATGAAAAGGTTATTTAGCAAATGCCTTGTATCTCCAAATATTTCTGAAACAAAGGATTTACCTGATACAATCAATTATCTTAAAGAAGAAATAATCGATTTTTTACTTTTGGATATCAATATGCCACAAGGGGATAGTGATCCAGACACCATAAGGGAAATTTTGGCTATTCAGCCCGACATCAAAATCTGCATGTTCAGCGGCAATGATAAAGCGGTGTTAGAGCAGAGCTTTTTAGAAGCAGGGGCAGTTGGTTTTATCCAGAAAGATGAAAACATGGGCGATTCACTTCAGAAAGTGATTAAAAGTGTTTTTAATTAAGTCCCGGGTGCCGTCATTATTAAAGAAAGAGGAGTTAATGCCTACATGCTCAAAAAACACCGTCATTTCGAGCGGAGTGCAACGCAGTCGAGAAATCTGACTCGGGATAGATCTCTCCATTCCACTGCGTTTCAGTCGAGATGACGACTATTTTTAAGCCTTCTCAAGCTTCTTTTCCTCTTCCAACTTACCTGAAATAGTAGCACCGGCAATCAGTAGTTCGTGCGTAATGGTTTTGGTGTATTCGGTTATTTCTGATTTAAAATCCTTTACTGAAGATCCCGAACGAATTTCTTCCAAACGTTTCTCCCATTGCCCTGTAAGTTCGGCCTGCGCAATCTGTTTATCTTTCACAACTTCATAAACGGCTAAACCTTTGTTGGTTGGTACCAGGTTTCTCTTCTCACGGGTAATATATTCCCGCACTATTAGGGTTTCGATAATCGATGCTCGTGTTGCAGGGGTACCCAAACCACTGTCTTTCATTGCGTAACGCAACTCTTCATCTTCTATCTCTTTACCACATGTTTCGAGTGCTTTTAACAACGATGCTTCGTTATACATCGGTTTTGGTTTAGTCTGTTTTTCCAGAAGTGATTTTTCGGTAATCGGCAACAGCTCACCAACAGCTACTTTGGGTAAAGCGGCATTATCTTCGTCTTTTTTATCGTCTTCGGGATCGTTAAACACCGATCTCCAACCTGCAGAGCGGATTACCGTTCCATTGGCCACAAAGGTAACGCCCGATTGTATCGTGATTTTGGTAAGTTCTTTTAAGCATTCCTGGTGAAAAGCCTCGATCATTCTTCCTACAACCATATCATACACGGCCTGTTTATCGGCGCTTAAGCCATAAGCCTGCTCGCCGGTGGGTAAAACCGCATGGTGATCGGTTACTTTCTTTGCGTTTACACTTCGTTTATTTAATGTAATGGTCTGTAAAAACTGCGCCTGTTTTCCGAAATCCGGATGATCTGTAAATTTTGCGATCAGATCCGGAACACCTGCAAAAACATCATCGCCAATATACCTTGATCCGGTACGCGGATAGGAAACCAGCTTACTTTCGTAAAGGTTCTGCAAAATATTGAGTGTCTGATCGGCCGTATAGCCTTTTTTCTTATTGGCTTCCTGTTGTAAACTACTTAAATCGTGTAACAGTGGTGGCGGTTCTTTTCGGGGTTTAGCCTCTACCGCAGTAATATTTCCACCGGTTGGAAAACCTGAGGCAATATCCTCTACCAGTGCAAATAATTTTTCTACCTCTTCTTTTTCCTTATAATTGGAAGTAGATATCGCTTTGAAAACCTGCTCATCTTTCGTCAGTAAAATGCTGATCTGATAATAAGTTTGGGGCACAAAGTTTTTAATCTCCAAAAAACGTGCACAGATCATCGCCAGCGTAGGTGTTTGTACCCTGCCAAGCGAAAGCACGGTTCTGTTTCCAGCAGAAATACTTAAAGCCTGTGTGGCGTTCATACCCACCAGCCAATCAGATTCAGACCGGCAGTGCGCCGAATTGAACAGGGTATCGTAATCTGTTCCGGGTTTTAGGTTTCTGAATCCATCTTTTATGGCTTCATCTGTTTGAGAAGATATCCAGAGTCGTTTAAAAGGTTTTTTACACTTCAGATAATAATAAATGTACCTGAAAATCAATTCACCCTCACGCCCGGCATCCGTTGCCACAATAATCTCTGTGGCCTCATCGAAAAGTTTCTTAATGGTATCGAGCTGTTTCCTAACGGCAGGATCTTCTACAAAGCCATCTTTGGTTTTAATCTTCCGTACAGCGAGTTTGAATTTTTGCGGAAGCATCGGTAAATGTTGTTTCCGCCAGCCGATAAAACCATAATCCTGTGGAGGTGCCAATTGTAATAAATGCCCGAATGCCCAGGTAAAAGAGTATCCTTTACCTTCAATGTATCCATCTTTTCTGGTGGTTGCTCCGAAAACTTTGGCAAGCTCGCGACCAACAGAAGGCTTTTCTGCAATTACAATCTTCATTAATGGGCTTATCTTTTCAACCCCAAAGATGCTTAAAATAATGGCAATAGCTTAAAAAAATTACTCACAATGCCATTTTAAGCGTCGCTGGAAAAACAATTATGCCATAACTTTGTCCATCATCTGTACCGATTTTTTTTATATCAAATTGATTAACAAATCGGTAATGCCGCAATCTAAAAGCTACAATTGTATTTTATTAATGGAGAAAATTTATGATCTGCTTGGGAATAAGATAAAAGTGGCACTCGAACCACAGCTTATCCGTGTGTATAGTAATGCCGCACTCTGGCAATATCTTGATGGCAAAGCGGATAGCCGTTTCCAGCTATTGGTAAAAACGATAAAATCTGATTATAATCTAGCGTTTGGCAAACCATTGGCAATAAGTGATAATTCGCTTATTGTCGAAATTTTAGTTCATGTATACTGCGATTACCTTGGTTTGTCCTTTAATCGGCTCGTAAGGATAAAATGGATCCAGAACCTGGTTAAAAAACTACTTAAAAGAGCCGAAGTGGTTGATTGCGGAGAGAAAAGTGTAGATAGTAACCGTTGGGTATGGGATTTACTGGCCGGTAGCAAATCCCTGTTTATCCGTATGCTTCCAAAAAATATGAATGCAAAAAATATTAAAAAACATTAATCCATCTGTGCCGCCAAAACCTGTTCCTGGTTTAAAACTACGCTTGCAGCCAATGTTTCATTTAAAAAAGTAGAATTATATTGCTGATCTGAATTGTTGATGAACAGTACCGTACGGTCTGAAATGGTATTGATTACTTTATCGGCCAGTTTAGCAGGAACGGCGGGGCAACCCTGACTCCGGCCCAAACGGCCCAATTGATCGATGCTTTGCTGGCTTACGTAGTTAGCGGCGTGTACAACGATCGATCTTTCCCTCGCGTTGCTGTTAAAACCTTCGTCCATGCCATCTAATTTAAGCGAACGACCATGTTTGCCGTAATAAATTTCGCCTGTTAAATAGAATCCCAAACTGCTCTGATTCGAATTGATATTATTGGAAAATGCAGAGGGTTTATCGCCACCACTATTCTGCCCATGGGCCACCCAGGTATTCATAAGAAGTTTTTTAGTAGCTAGATCGATAATGTAAAGGCGTTTTTTACAGCTTTCCTGATCGAAATCGGCAATGGTTAAGATTGATTTTGCATGTAGCAGTCCTGAATATTTCATATTGTAATACCCGGTTAATGCTTTTTCGAAAACCTGTTCGCTTAAACCAGCTGAATCTAAATGAACCTGATGATAAATGTTGAGGATGTATTGATTGTAAATACTATCTGCAGCAATGGTTTTTACTGCCTCTTGTTGAGTTTTTGGACGCTCCACGGCTTTCCAACTTGTTCCGACAATGCTCATACCCACTAAAAAAATCGCAGCAATGCCCAGGATGTGTTTCTTCATTCAGTATAATTTGGTTGACTATGAACTACTTATACGGTGGTTTTGCATAAATGTTGTGCAGGGCTTATTTGTAGTATTGGAAATACAGCTGGTTTTACATTCGTGTGACTTAACTAGTTTTCGTCAGCTTAAAGCTGATCGCGTTAATCAAAATAAATATTAATCTATTTCGCTACTTTTGCCACAAAGAACAAAAAATGCCAAACGAAGAAAACGATTACTCTTTCTGGACGAAGTATAAGAAATTTGCCTCCACAGAAATTTTAATGTACCTGATCATGATTATCGGTATTGGATTGGGGATTATTTTTTTAAGTTAGGCGCTTTTGGTTCCCGCAGATTTCGCGGAAAAGAAACGCAGATTGATTTTTCATTGATTGAGCAGAGGGACTTATTGAAAGGTTGTTTCGGCATCATGCCAACCAATGACAAATGAACTAGTGAACTTTTTTAGCCACGGATTCACGGATTAACACAGAATATTTATTTTATTATACTAAAGAAGAGTGTATGGCTATGTTGCCCGCAGATTTCGCTGATTCCGCAGAAAAGAAACGCAGATTGATTTTTCATTGATTGAGCAGAGGGACCTTTTGAAAGGTTGTTTCGGCATGATGCGAACCAATGAACCAATGGCAAATGAACCAGTGAATTTTTTTAGCCACGGATTCACGGATTAACACAGAATATTTATTTTATTATACTAAAGAAGAGTGTACGGCTATGTTGCCCGCAGATTTCGCTGATTCCGCAGAAAAGAAACGCAGATTGATTTTTCATTGATTGGGCAGAGGGACCTTTTGAAAGGCTGTTTTGGCATCATGCTAACCAATAACCTATTTCTTCAAACTAAAGACCAGTTTTAAATAATCTGCAGCGTTTACATCATTAATAAACTTCGAAAATTCTACATATTGTTCTGCTGGGAAATTCCCGTCATTTAAGATAAACTTGCGGTAGTAGGTAAGTTTGTTCCCCTCTAAACTTGTTTTACAGGCGTACTCTCCAAAAGCACTTTTAAACGTTTTATTCTGTGCGATAAATAATTCTGGTATTACATTGTTGGGGAGGGTGTACACAATGGTATCTTCATCCGTATAACCCCTGTTGATGTACACCGGTAAAGTTCTGTTCCGTATCTCTGGTACCGATTTTTTAATATTAAACGCATTAAGCTGCAGAAACATTTTATTTCCGTTAATGGGAGCATAATTCCGCATATTAACTGTAATATCTTCCGTTAATTTTGGCGCGATATCCTTTTTCTGAGCAAAAGCAACTGTTTCAAAATCAATATTATCGATATTGTAGGTTTCTTTAAGCAGTTTGTGCTGCTCGGTAGTAGATTTTCCGATCAGTTCTTCCTGATTCTCATATTGGGCGCCTTCGTAAACCGTATTCATTTTACCTGTAATACTGCCATCGGCCTGAATGTTGAGGCTGGCCTTACGGATCTGCAGGTTTTCAGCAGTGGTCAATTTTGGGGTGTGCAATAATTTTCCGCCCTCAGGTGTACAGGCAAGCACCAAACGATCATCGGTAAAGTCGCTTAAAAACCCAAAAGGGATTTTTTGGCTTGTACATTCGAGCCAGGTAGTATCGCCTTTCAGGGGCATACATAAAATGATGTGGTTTCCCTGCACCATACTGGCGTATTTCGGATCCATGTTTTTTTTCTCCGAACCTGCTTCTACTACGCAATAAAGTGATTCGATATCTGCCGCACCCAGCAAACTCTGCATATAGTTTACCAAGGCTTTACAATCGCCATAACCCAATCGGTCTACTTCGCTGGCAGCAATGGGCTGAAAACCGCCGATTCCGATCTGCACACTGATATATCTTGTTTTGTCCTGTAGATACTGATAGATTTTTCGGGCTTTATCTTTATCCGTTTTTTCATTTTTTACCAGATCTTTAACCATCTGCACAGTTGCAGGTGATAATGTTCTGCGATCTTTCAATAAATCGTTATAAATCCATTTGCCGAGTTCCTGCCAATTGTTGTAATTCCCTTTATGGTTATAATAATAAAAATCCAATGGGGCAATCTGTATGCTGGTGGCATAGGTATTATGTGCCGGACTATAGGGCTCTGTTCTAACCGCTAGAATATTATTTACTTTCCAGATTGTTTTTTTCTGTTTTTCGTCTGTTATTACTTCCGGTGTTCCGTTATAGTTCTGGGTTTTTATCCTTACCTGGTCGGTAGGCTTAGAAATAAAGCTGTAACTGCTTTTTTCTACCGAAACATCATCGGCCGGTTTTGGTGTCCAATCGGGTATAATGAGGTTCTGTTTATTCCTGATCTCGTAATTGTAAACGATAGTGTAGGGATATTGGTTTACCGAAGGAAGATAATGTTTGAGGCGGCTATCTACAAAAAGTGAAAAGCCATCGGCAGCACTCATATCCGCAAAATCGCTTTGCGAAAACTTATTGGTGAGTTTGCCTACACTATTGTAAACTTCGCCCTTAATACTTTTTATTGAAATGTTCTTGTCGTAAAAAAGTACTAAACGCGCTTCGTCTTCTCCATTCTGATTAAATACAGTAATGGCCTTTTTTACGCTGAGCATTACATTATCAGGCGCGCGCATATCAATCACGATTTCCTCATTGCGGATACATGCATTTGCACGGTTACGGAGGTTGGAAGGGATTAGATCAACATCGTAATTATCCTGGGCAAAAGCACTTACAGAGATAAAAAACAAAAATATTAACAGCGATCTCATTTTAGTTTACCTTTTTTAATAAAAATTCTGTTTTCTGGTTCTGGATAATCTTACTGTAGAATTCTTTTAGGTAAAGGTATTCATCTGGTTGATATATAGCATTGTTAAACTGTAAAATCTGGTTCATCGCAAGTGTGCCGTCCTGTAAATTGGTCTGTAATAAGTACTTTCCGCCGGCGTTTGGTAATCCGATCGCCATATCTTTCGGTTTCTCCAATAATTCGTATTTTTCGGGCAGGGTTACATTAATAATGATGCGCTCATCAGATGCTGCACCTAAATCAACAGGGTAGGTGCGATCGTTTAAGTTAAACGGGTTTTTCGAAATCGGATTGATAAAAAACGGACTAAGGTAAAACTGTTTATTGTTCGACCCATCGTTAACGGTAAATTCTATTTCGTATTTTTCTGTTAGTATATTTTCAACGCTATCGAGATTAGAAATGCTGTGTTCCAATATCTTTATCCTGGTTAAGCGTTCATCCAATTTTTCTACATACTCATCGGGTGAGCTGTATTTCAGTATTTCTTTTCTCTTTGCATAAGCCGCATACCCCATTGTATGTGTAGTTAGTGTACCTAAAATTTTTCCATCGGCAGTCATTTTCCCACTAAGAATATAACTGGTAATGGTTTTCTGGCTCGCTTTTAAATCAATCCAGTAAGAAGG
This sequence comes from Pedobacter sp. UBA5917, assembly GCF_002432345.1. Classification (GTDB taxonomy): domain Bacteria; phylum Bacteroidota; class Bacteroidia; order Sphingobacteriales; family Sphingobacteriaceae; genus Pedobacter. The sequence continues at coordinate 11,076 of NZ_DJDT01000193.1, read as the reverse complement.
CTTTTTAAGGTTAATTACCCTGCCCTGATCGTTAATGCAGCGTAATGGCAATAATGCGAAAGGCAGTAAGGGCTCGGTGGCGTCCAAAAGGTAGGTTTTATCTCCAATATTTACTTTGGCTACCAGGTAATTAAAATCGCTCATTACCGGATAAAGTTTATTCACGGTACCATTATCACGTGTAGATAATAATACAGCTTCGGCATCCAGGCTGGCGGCCGAAAGTGCAGCAATCAAACTCAGGTTAACATCGGCAACATTCCCCGTGCGGTTATCGAGTGCCCTTTTAATATTGTCTTCTGAATATATCCCATAATAATTATTCCATTTAATCTGTTTTTTGATGTAGTTATAAATGGCCTTAGCTTTTTCGAGATCATCGGTACTTCCTTTGGTAATGGTAGGGATAAGGTCTTTAAAAACATCCTTCTTTTTCATCTGGTCGCCCAGGGTTTTATAGTTCGATAACTCGTAATCTATATCCTTCCATGTTTTGGTATAAGATGTTTTCCCCCCATTCAAATTCTGTACATCCGAAAGCTCGAAATAAATGGCTGATTTAAAATTGCTTGGCGCCGTCATGTTATCTTCCTCTATAAATGCAGGAATATTTTTCATGAGGTATTTAATCTTCGAGCAATCTATCTGTGTTCCCGAAAGCCTAAGGCACTCTTTGCTAAGTTCTACTTTCTGATCGGTTAACTTCTGAAAGCCGCGCAGCGAAACGTTGTAGTTATAAATACCAGGAATGTAAACCAGGTATTCGCTTGATACCTTAGGGATATCGGACTGAAACTCCCAGGTTTTAAAATTAAACAGATTTGGTGATCTTAACACATAACTATATTCGATCACCGAACCTTCTTTTAAATTGGGCAGCGTAAATTTTGTTAAGCGGGTATATTTTGATCTATCCTCGGTAAAAACAGCTTTTTTATCCATTACCGTTTCCACAAAGTTGTTATCGATGTAGTTAAATGTGGAGGCTTTTAATTCGCTGATGGTTTCCTCGCGGCTATTATCCTTATAGGTAGGGATGATAATATTGGCTTCTTTAAAGCCTTCTTTGTTGTAAATTTTGATTTTGACATGGTGTTCGAAAACCAGGATCAGCGAATGTGTATTATCATCCAGCTGTACCGAAGCTGTTCCAAACTCTTTTAAAACAATTGCATTGGCATTGCTATCGAGTGTTTTTCTGTCGAACTCATAATCGTCGTGTGTAATGGCGCCGTAATTAAAATTCTGGGCTCCAGCAGTAAAAGATAGTAGTATGAAAAATAAAAAGGCAGGTATTTTGTTCATTTGAGCGTATATAAATTGGTGCAATTTAACGGTAGAAAGTAACATTCAGAAATAATTTGACAATTAAATTTATAAATTAATAAAGTGGTTTTAGGGAACTAATGAAACCTTTTTAGCACTTTTGGAAAAAAGAATTTGACATTCCGATTCAAATCTAAATGTCGCTAATCTCACATCTTAAGAAATGAAATTAAATTTAAAGCGTCCGTTGGCATTTTTTGATCTCGAAGCCACCGGAATAAATGTTGGAGCTGATAGAATTGTAGAAATCGCGATTTTAAAAGCCATGCCGGATGGTTCTGAAGTAGTTAAAACCTGGCGTGTAAATCCCGAAATGCCCATTCCTTTGCAAACTTCTTTAATACATGGTATTTATGATGAGGATATTGCAAATGAGCCGACTTTTAAAACATTAGCTACTGAAATTGCCGAATTTATTGGCGAAAGCGATCTGGCAGGATACAATTCGAACAAATTTGATATCCCAATGCTTTTAGAAGAATTTTTAAGGGCTGAGGTTGATTTCGATATGAGCGACCGTAAATTTGTTGATGTACAGAATATCTTCCACCAGATGGAGCAGCGTACTTTAAAAGCAGCCTATAAGTTTTATTGTCAGGAAGATCTGGTTAATGCACACGCTGCCGAAGCTGATGTAATTGCGACCTACAAAGTGTTACTTGGCCAGCTGGAGATGTACAAAGAAACCGAATTTGAAAGCAAACAGGGGGTAAAAAGTATTCCGGTTGTAAATGATGTAGATGCCCTGCATATTTTTACCAATATCAATAAACCGGTTGATTTTGCAGGTAGATTGGTGTATAACGATAATGATGAAGTATGTTTCAACTTTGGTAAACACAAGGGGAAAACAACACATCAGGTATTCTCTGTGGAACCCAGCTATTATGCCTGGATGAAACAGGGCGATTTTCCTTTGTACACGAAAAAGAAACTGGATGAGGAATGGGCAAAATTTAACGCAAAGAAAAACGAAAATAAAACCCCGCGACCTCAAAACCCTGCGCCGGCAAATAAACCGCCATTCCAGAAGAAACCACAGCCTAAACCTGAAAAACCTGCACAGCCCATCAATAACGATATGTTGGAGCAGTTGAAGATGAAGTTTGGGAAGTAATTGTTGGTTAAACTGGTTAATCGGTTAATTGTTGTTTCTATCGCTAGGTTTGAACATTATGATTTGATTAATGGTTTAGCCAGATTAATTGTTGTATTGCTTTATTGTTAAATTGGTCGTTTCTAAAAACTAAGTCAAACGCTAAGCGCACAGCGCCATGCGCTAAACCCTATGCCTGAAAAATGAAATCTATAAAAATACTTAGTCTTTTATTGTGTGGTGCGTTTTACGCAAATGCGCAAACAACTTTGCCGGTAGCACCCGAATTTCAGAAAACCTATCAGAAGGAAACCAGAAATGTAAACGGTAAGCCCGGTAAAAACTACTGGCAAAATACTTCGAAATACGATCTTAATGTAGATTTTAATCCCGAAAGCAGGTTGCTGAAAGGCAAAGTGCAGGTTATTTATACCAATAACAGTCGGGATACTTTACAAGAGATCTGGTTTAAGCTTTATCCAAATCTTTACAAAAAAGGAACACCGCGCAAAACAAAGTTTGCCGAATCTGACCTGGGTGAAGGTGTGGCTATTGAAAAACTGGCTGCCAATGGTAAACCGATCAGTGATTTTAAAATCGACGGTACCAACATGACGGTTAACGTTCCTGCGGTTTTACCCGGAAAAACTATAAGCTTTTCTATTGATTATAGTTATACTTTAAATAAAGGTTCGCACATGCGTACAGGTCAGGTAGATGAGGGCTCGCATTTTGTGGCTTATTTCTTTCCACGCATTGCTGTTTATGATGATGTAGATGGCTGGAATAAGTTTCCTTATACCGGTGCAGAAGAGTTTTATAACGATTTTGATCAATTTAATGCTTCGATTACCGTGCCAGGTGGTTATGGCGTTTGGGCAACGGGAGACCTTAAAAATCCTTCCGAAGTTTTTCAGAAAGATATTGTTTCGAGAATGTTATCTGCAGAGAAAAACGACGCTGTTATTGATGTGATTACCGATGAAGATCTGGCAGATAAAAAAGTAACGCAAGCAAATGCCTTCAATACCTTTAAGTTTGAGGCTAAAAACGTAACCGATTTTGTGTTTGCGCTGAGTGATCATTATTTGTGGAAATCGAGCAGTTTGGTGGTTGATCCAAAAACGAAAAGGAGAACTCGTGTAGATGCTGTTTTCAACCCAAAACATAAAGATTATTATGAAGTGATCGATTTTGCCCGCAAAACGGTTGAAGCCATGAGTTATACTTTTCCAAAATGGCCTTTTCCCTATAACCACGAAACGGTATTTGATGGTTTAGACCAGATGGAATACCCAATGATGGTGAACGATAATCCGGTGGATAACCGTACGGATGCCATTACTTTAACCGATCACGAGATTTTCCATACCATGTTTCCATTTTACATGGGGATAAACGAAACCAAATACGGATGGATGGACGAAGGTTGGGCAACGATAGGCGAATGGTTAATCTCTCCAATGATTGATCCGAGCATAGTTGATGAATATGGTGTACAACCTACAGCTTCTTCTTCTGGAGGAAAAGATGATACCCCAATTATGACTTTAACCCCTGATTTAAAAGGATCGGGTTCATTTACCAATTCTTATCCTAAACCGGGTTTAGCTTATCTGTTTGTTAAAGATTACCTTGGCGACGAACTGTTTACGAAAGCTTTACATACCTATATCAAAAACTGGAATGGCAAACACCCAATGCCTTACGATTTCTTTAACAGCATTAATGAAGGTAGCGGTAAAAATTTAAACTGGTTTTGGAAAGCATGGTTTTTTGAAGGTGGTGTTACCGATTTGGCGATCAGGGCAGTAGATAAAACAACAGGTGGTTACACTGTTACCATCGAAAATAAGAGTATTAAGCCTTTACCAATTGATTTAGCACTGACTTACGACGATGGTTCCGTAGAAAATAACCACAGCACCATCGGTGTTTGGGAAAAAGGCAACAAGGAGGTTAAAATTGAGATTAAAACCGGTAAGAAATTATCAAAAGTGGTAATGGGAAATCCACATACACCAGATAAAGTTAAAAGCGATAATAGTTTTTCAGTGAATTGATGAATTTAAATAGATTCTCTTAAAAAACCGTCATCTCGACCGGAATGCAATGGAGCGGAGAGATCTATCTTGTTAGATTTCTCCATTTCGCTGCGCTTCAGTCGAAATGACGATGTTATTTTACTCCAGCTAAAAACCTTTTCTTAACCCTCTAATTATTTGATGAGTTGTATTTTGTATGCTGGAAAATAATTATCGTTACTTATTATTTGAAGATTTTCAGTGATAGATTGTGAGATTATTAACCTATCAAACGGATCATTATGATGGTGTTCTAGTTTGGAGAGCTGTAGAATGTGATTTAAAGTTATTGGTAATATGTCAAGCCCACTTTTTTCAATGATACCGAATATTTCCTCTATTGTTGAATGTAGGTTTAGCCTTCCTAAAGCATATTTAATAGATAATTCCCAATAACTTGCTATACTCACAAAACATTTGTTGTTTGAATCTTCAATAAGAGCTTTTATTTTTTTTGAAAGTTTATTGTCATTAGTGATAAACCAGATTACAATATGTGTGTCAAGCAACAGATTCATTTAAATATAATCTTCAAAACCTTCGATGGGATCATTAAAATTATCTTTCACACTAATTAAGCCTTTCGCTAAACCTGCTTTTCTCTTTCCAGTTTTATCGGCTGATTGTTCCCTTGCCATTAAGGAATCAATATAATCTGATACCCTTTTTTTTAGTTCGATAGGTAAATCGGCAAGCTTGGTATATAATTGAATATCAGTCATAATATCAAATATAAAAAAGATTTGTCACTATTCAGGCTTCAAAAAATCGATATTTCTTTTCAGTCCGGCAAATTTGGTGCGTTTTACTGCCGATCCTTTAAAAACCTTTTTGAATACGTCATCGGTAATTTCAGTCAGATCTTTGGCACTTAAATCCAGTAAGCCACCCTCGGGCATAAAAGCACTTTCGTTATGCGCTTTAGAAAAACGATTCCATGGGCAAACATCCTGACAGATGTCGCAACCGAACATCCAGTTGCTCATTTTGTCTTTAAACTCCGTAGGAATTTCGTTTTTAAGTTCAATGGTGAGATACGAAATACACTTGGTTCCATCTACCACCTGCGGGGCAATAATGGCATCAGTTGGGCAGGCATCCAAACAGCGGGTACAACTGCCGCAATAATCAGCCTGATAGGGATGGTCATAATCAAGCTCCAGGTCAACAATCAGTTCTGCTAAAAAGAAAAAAGAACCATTCGTTTTACTGATCAGATTGGAGTTTTTACCGATCCAGCCGATTCCTGATTTTTTTGCCCAGGCGCGGTCTAAAACCGGTGCCGAATCTACAAAAGCCCTTCCCGAAACTTCTCCAATATTTTCTTCAATAAAGTAGATAAGTTCTTTCAGTTTATCTTTAATTACCGTGTGGTAATCCTGTCCGTAAGCATATTTGGAAATTTTTGGTGCATCCGGATCAGACTGCTTTTCGTCTGTATAGTAATTTAAGGATAAGGAAATCACTGATTTAGCGCCATCTACCAAAAGTCGCGGATCAAGACGTTTATCGAAGTAGTTTTCCATATACTTCATTTCGCCATGATGGTTTTTATTGAGCCAGTTTTCCAACCTCGGTGCTCCTTCTTCCAAAAATTCAGCTTTGGAAATGCCACAGGCCAAAAAGCCCAAACGTATGGCTTCATCCTTGATCAACTGGCTATATTTTGCAGAATTGTTGTACACCGATCTGCAAAGATAAGGCTTAGGATTTAAAACATTTTCAATAATCGCTTGTTCTAAATACAGAAACTAAATTAATTATGGTTCATTTCAATTTTGGAATGATCAGATAAGGAGGGCTTTTACAGCATAACATCATGGAAAACATAGATCCACAGCATACGGAAACAGGAGGAGCTCCGAAACCGATTGAAAAAGATTACGAAAGTCATAAAGAAGATCCCGGACCGGCAAAACCGGCCGTTACCGAAAAAGATGAACATGGAGGTGGTCAGGCATTAAAATGGGTGCTGCCTATTGCAGTAATTATTGGTCTGATTATCTGGTTTGTGATGAGAAAATAAAAAGTTCAATTCAAATAGAGATGCCGGTCATTAATATGTCCGGCATTTTTTATAGCTGTTATTTTAAGAGTTTAATCTGGTAAAGGTCTTTTCTACGGTCTTTAAGGATTTTTACCGTTCCGTAGTGATGAAGTTCGTCAAGTAGATGTAAATCAACATCTACCACTAAAACCATCTCCGTATTTGGCGTAGCCTCTGCTTTAATAGCATTGGTTGGAAAAGCAAAATCAGAAGGAGTAAAAACTGCAGACTGGGCAAATTGGATATCCATATTGTTCACCTTTGGTAAGTTACCCACACAGCCCGCAATAGCCACATAACATTCGTTTTCTATCGCGCGGGCCTGTGCGCAATGACGAACGCGGGTATATCCATTTTGTGTATCTGTTAAAAAAGGGACGAAAAGAATCTGCATACCCTGATCGGCATAAATACGGCTTAACTCCGGAAACTCTACATCGTAACAGATCAGAATGCCCACTTTGCCGCAATCGGTATCAAAAACCTGTACTTTATCACCACCGATCATCCCATAATATTTCTGCTCGTTAGGGGTAATGTGGATTTTTCTATATTCATCAATCTTTCCGGTGCGGTGACAAAGGTAGGTGGCATTGTAAAGTTTTCCATCCTCAATCAATGGCATGCTGCCGGTAATGATGTTTGTGTTGTAGCTTAAAGAGTATTCGTGCATTTTCTGGACAATCTCCTTCGTTTTTTCGGCAAGTTTACGCATGGCCTCAATCTCAGGCAAGTGGTTGTAGGGCTGGAGCAAAGGTGTGTTAAACAGCTCCGGAAACATCACAAAATCTGATTTGTAGCCACTCAGTGCATCCACAAAAAACTCTACCTGTTCGTAAAAAGCATCCATATTCGGGAATAAACGCATTTCCCATTGTACCAGACCTAAACGTATGGTCATGGCTGATCGGGCAGAAGCATCAACACCCTGATAATAAATGTTGTTCCACTCAATCAGCGTTGCGTATTCTTTTGATTCTTTATCCCCGGGCAGGTAGTTTTTTAATACTTTTCTAACGTGGAAATCATTGGAGATCTGAAAAGTAAGCGTAGGATCGTAAATTTCTTTCGATTTTACTTTATCAATATATTGTCTGGGGCTTAATTTCTCCGCGTACTCATGGTATCCGGGTATTCTGCCACCAGCGATAATGCTTTTAAGATTCAAACCTTCGCAAAGTTCTTTTCGCGCTTCGTACAATCTTCTTCCCAGGCGCAAACCACGGTAATCAGGGTGGACGAATATTTCAATGCCATAAAGCGTATCTCCATTTGGATCGTGGGTGGAGAAAGAATAATCGCCGGTAATCAGTTTATAAGTATGGCGATCACCGTATTCATCATATTCAACAATAATGGCTAAAGAACAGGCCACCACTTTATCATCAACCGCAATACATAACTGGCCTTCAGGAAAGATGTTTAAAAGTTTTGCAATACTTGATTTTGGCCAGATAGAGCCGCCCATACTATCATAGGCCTGAAGCATAGATTCTTTAAGATCTGCGTAATCCTCGAGCGTTAGTTTACGTAATTCAATATTCATAATGTTTGATTTCTACACTAATGAACAGAAAAACGATGCTAATGTTTTTTTTAGTGCCGGATTATTGATGTGAAAAAAAACGAATCACACTTTTTAGGAATAATTTTATAAATTTAATTATGACTGAAACGAGATATCTTATATTATTAGAGGAGGTGTTTTTAGGGTATATAATACGCTTGGTCCTGGCTTGTTAGAATCTGCATATGAAGCAGCCTTGAGGTATCAAATTGAAAAAGCTGGACTGTTTGTTGAACGACAAGTGGCTTTACCTATGTATTATGAAGAAATATTGGTTGATGTTGGCTATAAACTTGATTTGTTGGTAGAGAAAAAAGTGATTGTTGAATTAAAATCGGTTGAGATGGTTTTAAATGTACATCATAAGCAGTTGATTACTTATTTAAAATTGTCTGGTTACAAGTTGGGGTTATTGGTTAATTTTAACACGGATAATATTGCAGAGAATATTTTTAGAAAGGCTTGTGGGTTGTAGCCTTAAGTTCATTCTTTTTCATCAATTTCAGCAAAAGATTGATCTATAAGTTAAAACCGATCAGTAAAGTTTAGGCATTTTCTTTCCCGCAGATTTCACAGAAAAGGCCGCAGATTTAAACAGATATGTATGATTTGTTAAAATGGTTAATGAAATCTGTGCTGATCTGCGTATTTTATCATTTTAGATCTGCGGGGAAACGAAAGAGTTGACGCGTAGCAGATTGGTAAAATACAAGTTTAGGCATTTTCTTTCCCGCAGATTTCGCAGAAAAGACCGCAGATTTAAAAAGGATCTTTTGGCCGTCTAAGAAAGATGTAACCAAATCTGTGCTGATCTGCGTATTTTATCATTTTAGATCTGCGGGAAATAATGAGAGAAGTCTCCTAAAACAACTTCCCGGTTTGCCCCGGATAATTCTTTTTCAAATGTTTATACGCGGCTTCGGTTACCTCGCGGCCCCGTGAAGTACGCATAATATAACCTTCCTGGATCAAAAATGGTTCGTAAACCTCTTCAATCGTACCTTCATCTTCTCCAACAGCCGTGGCAATGGTTTTTAAACCAACCGGACCGCCTTTAAATTTATCGATAATGGTTACCAAAATCCGGTTATCCATTTCATCTAGTCCGTGTTCATCTACATTTAGTGCATCAAGCGCATAACGGGCAATTTCAGTATCAATATTTCCATTGCCTTTAATCTGCGCGAAATCCCTCGTTCTACGTAAAAGTGCATTGGCAATACGCGGTGTTCCTCGGCTACGGCGGGCAATTTCGTAAGCACCTTCATCACTGATAGGTGTTTTTAATATTTCTGATGAACGTAAAACAATCGTGGTTAAAAGTTTTGCATCGTAATAGGCCAAACGTGCATTGATTCCAAAACGCGCCCTTAGTGGAGCTGTTAGTAAGCCGGAACGCGTAGTTGCACCGACCAATGTAAAAGGATTAAGCGATATCTGCACGGAACGGGCGTTCGGACCAGTCTCCAGCATAATATCGATCTTGAAATCTTCCATAGCCGAATACAGGTATTCTTCTACCAGGGGCGATAAACGGTGGATTTCGTCGATAAAAAGAATGTCGCCTTCATCTAAACCGGTTAACAAACCTGCTAAATCGCCGGGTTTATCCAAAACAGGACCAGAGGTAACTTTAATACCGGTGGCCATCTCATTGGCTATGATGTGCGAAAGTGTGGTTTTACCCAATCCCGGAGGACCGTGCAAAAGCACATGATCTAAAGCCTCACCACGTAATTTTGCCGCCTGAACAAAAATTTTCAGGTTTTCCATCACTTTTTCCTGTCCCGTAAAATCTTCAAAAGCCTGTGGTCTCAACACCCTTTCAATATCGCGATCGGTAGGGGTTAAGTTGTTTGCTTCAGGATCCAGATGCTCATTCATACAGCAAATATAAAATTAAATGCTAAAAAAATTAGGATTTTTTAAATTTATCTGAAACTACGAGATCTTTAGAACCTGCGGTATATTTATAAAAACCTTCCCCGGTTTTAGCTCCTTTTTTACCTGCAGCAACCATATTTACCAATAAAGGGCATGGCGCATATTTTGGATTACCAAAACCATCATGTAATACTTTTAAGATGGCCAGGCAAACATCAAGTCCGATAAAATCAGCCAATTGTAATGGCCCCATCGGGTGGGCCATACCTAATTTCATTACGGTATCAATTTCGTAAACACCCGCAACACCTTCGTATAGGGTATAAATGGCTTCGTTAATCATTGGCATTAAGATACGATTGGCCACAAAACCCGGATAATCATTTACCTCTACCGGAACTTTCTCTAAGCTTTGAGATAAAGACATAATGGTTGCAGTAGTTTCATCGCTGGTTGCATAACCACGGATCACTTCTACCAGTTTCATTACCGGTACAGGGTTCATAAAGTGCATGCCGATCACTTTATCACCTCTATTGGTTACGGCAGCAATTTGCGTGATGGATATGGAGGATGTATTTGATGCTAAAATGGCATTTGCTGGAGCATGTTCATCCAGATCCTTAAATATCTTCAGTTTCAGGTCTACATTTTCCGTAGCGGCCTCAATAATTAAATCTGCATGCTGAACGCCTTCTTTAATGGATGTATAAGTGTTGATATTTAGGAGCGTAGCGTTTTTATGCTCTTCGGTTAAGGTGCCTTTGGCAACCTGCCGATCGAGGTTTTTACTGATCGTTTGTAAGGCTTTATCAAGGGCAGCCTGGTTAATATCGACCAAACTTACCTGATAATTGAATTGGGCAAAAACATGGGCAATTCCATTTCCCATTGTACCTGATCCTATAACTGCAATTTGCTTCATCTTTTAAGGGATTTAAGAAGCGAATTTAATTATTTGTAGCATAGTTATACTAATAACCTGAGTTCGATAATTAATATTTTTCAAAGGCCTTATCAAGATAATTTTAACCCATAGTCGTCACCCTGAATTTATTTCAGGGTCTGTCTA
>NZ_DJDT01000109.1 GCF_002432345.1 Pedobacter sp. UBA5917 | reverse complement strand
GGCTACTTTGGTAGGATAAGCGGCCGATGAATCCCTGCTGTAATCGCCTGTTTTTACATAATCGTGAAAAGGAATGTAGGGGATAAAACCCGCCTGGTGCAACATCACCTCCCGCAACTGTATATTGTTCATTGGCGTAGTACGTGCTTTTGGAATATAAGCACCAATATTGGTATCCAATTTCAATTTTCCCTCTTCAAACAAACGCATTACGGCAGGTGTTGTTGCAGTTACCTTGGTTACCGATGCCAGGTCGAAAATATCGGTTACCTTATCAGGCACATTGGTATCGTAAGTATGGGTTCCGTAAGCCTTATTGAAAATCACCTTACCATCTTTAGCTACCAGAACCACTAAACCCGGTGTTGCTTTATTGCTGATGGCTTCAGCAGCAATGGCATCAATTTCTTTTAGGTTATTGGAGTTTAGTCCGGCATCTTCGGGTACGGTATATTTTAAACGGGTTGCAGTCGTAACAAAACCCGAACCCATGGTATAACGGGCAGAAAAAGCTGTGGTTAACTTATTTACAGCGGCAATACCACCAAAAATATACTGCGGAACAATAGCAGCGGCATCGGCATTGTTTTGGGCCGTCCAAATAATTGGCGCCTGCAAAAGATCAAATGATTTTAAACCCGGACCGTTACCGAAAAAAGAAATGATTACCTGTTTATTTTTGCTGATGCTGTTGATGAAATTGATGTATTTTGCTTTGTTTACATTCTGATCGTCGATACTGATTAAAATGGTATTGAAATATTTAAGGTCATCTTCCAGGTCGTTCAGGTTTATGCTGTCTTTGTACGAATCGGCAGAAAATGAAGTTATTTTATCGTACTTATTGGCCAAACTATCAAATACTGTACTGTAGGCAAAACTTAAACTTACAGAGGCGATGTTCTTTTTCTCCAGCGATTTTAAGGGCACAATTCCATCCTGATTATTCAACAATACCGTAGTGTTCGAAATGGCATTGGCAATGGAAAGTTTTTTTTCGTTGGTTGTATGCTCCTGTGCACAGGCCATTAAACATAGAATATTGCAGCAGGTAGCCACAGCCAGGATATACAATCTATTTCGCTTCATATACTTTTTCTCCGTTCAGATAGGTTTTTAATACTTTGGTTTTTAATATGTTCTGTGGTGTTGATTTTAAAATATCATGGTCGAGGATGACAAAATCGGCCAGTTTACCCTGCTCCAGACTTCCTTTTTCCTCTTCTTCAAAATTGGCTTTTGCTGCCCAGATTGTCATTCCGCGCAAAGCCTCTTCGGGTGTTAGCGCATTTTCCATCTGGAAGCCCCCTTGCGGGAAACCTTTTGCATCTTCTCTCACCGTTGCTGCATAAAACGTTAATAATGGATTAATGTTTTCAACAGGAAAATCGGTACCTAACGGAATCCAACCATTCTGCTTTAACAATTGTTTGTAAGCATAGGCACTTTTTAACCTTTCGGCACCTAAACGCTGCCCTGCCCAATACATATCGGAAGTAGCGTGCGTAGGCTGTACGGAAGGGATAATACTTGCTTTTCCAAAAAGATCAAAATCTTTAGCATTAACCACCTGTGCATGTTCAATGCGCCAGCGCTGATCGTTTTTGCCCTTTAAAATTTTATTGTAGATGTTCAGGATTACGCGGTTGGCCGAATCGCCAATGGCATGTGTGCACATCTGGAAATGGTTAGCGGCAATTTTTTGGGCCACCTCTTCAAAATGTTTCTGATCGCTTAACAGAAAACCTGTTTTATTGGGCATATCGCTATATGGATGCAACAAACAGGCACCACGCGAGCCCAGGGCACCATCGGCATAAACTTTAAAAGCCCTTACGTTTAACCGGTCAGTTTTAATTGGTCCACGGTTGAACAGGTATTTATAATTATCAGGCTCATCAGAAAGCATTACATAAAGCCTCATTTTAAGCTTTTTCTCTTTCTGCAGTTTTTCGATAAAATCAACAGCTAAATAACTTAAACCACAATCATCAATGGTGGTTAAACCAGCGGCGAAACAGTTTTGCTGTGCATCGGTAAATATTTTTTCAGCGAGTTTAGCATCAGGCGAAGGTATTTTTTCGCCAACCAGTTTTACCGCATTATCAATTAAAACACCAGTGAGTTTCCCATTTTGGGTAAGCATATCGCCTCCAACCAGTTTTTGTTCGCCCTTAATGCCCGCATCATCCAAAGCTTTTTGGTTGGCAATGGCAGCATGACCATCAATGCGTTTTAAAAATACCGGGCGGCCAGGAAAAAGCGATGTCAGTTTTTCGTTTGTAGGGAAATTCTTATCGGTCCAATCGTTCTGGTCCCAGCCGTTACCGATCAGCCAGCCATCGGGATGGGTTTTGGCAAAAGCAGTTAAACGCGCCAGTACTTCATCCCACGATTTTGTTTCCCTTAAATCGGCTGTTTGTAAACTCTGCCCGTATCCAAAAAAATGGGCATGTGCATCGATGAAACCGGGATAAACAGCTTTACCTTCAGCATTAATTTCTTCTTTGGCGGTATATTTTGCCTGAATATCATCACTTTTACCAAGCGAAAGGATTTTACCATCCTTTACTGCAAAAGCTTCAACCGTATCGAATTTACTGTTAACGGTATAAACTTTGGCGTTATAAACAATTACATCAACCGCTTCCTTTTGCGAGCAGGAAGCAAACAGCAATGCCAGTAAAAGGCCTGATAGGATGGATTTCATATCGATAAAGATAGAAAATTGAAAGCATTTGCTTTTGTAAATTCAGCTTTACAGATTGTTAATTCCGCCGTGGTCTGTGTCACCACAGACCACTTACATTTTTTTTTTGCCACGAATGCACACAGATCAACACGGATTTAAGAGATTGCTTCATCTGCCACGCTATCCCTGCCTTGCGGTCCGTAATGACGTGATAGGACAAATAACCAAACTTCAGTATTCAAACAAATTAAGCACCTTAAACTACAATCAAACTTCAATTTTCAGGTGAGTTTGGGCGCAATCCGCCATACGCTTAACGCTCCTCTTACTTAAAAAACGGAATAGCAGGCTTATAAATTACTTCTTTCGATTTTTTGCTCCGAAAGGTGTTGATCAGAATAAGCACAAAATTTAGGGCATATAAACCACAAATTACCAGAAAGATATATTTCCCGAAGATGCCACCAATATGCATGATTTTAAAAAATATAAACGTAACGTACATCAAAGAGATAACAATTGTCCAGGTTGCCTGAAAATTGAGCAGCTTTTTACCTGTTTCGTTTAATTTTTCATCGCCATTACGTTTGAAGTACCATAAAACCAGCGGCACAATAAAACCCAATATTGGATAAACGATAAAACTCAGTGCAGATAAATTTAAAAGCGGCATCAGATGGCTTTCTTCTTTTTCAGTGCCACCGGTTAAATCGATAGGCTTTAAACCAAAAACCTGTGCCAACCTGATCAGGGTATCGCCTCTGGCCCCTGTTTCATTCTGTTCGATACGCTGGATGGTGCGCAAACTCAACTGTGTCTGCCTTGCAACTTCTTCCTGACTAAAACCATGCTGGTTTCTAAGCTCTTTTAGTTTATCTGATAATTTCATAATTTTTAACGATTGCGTTTAAACAAATGTAAAGGATCGTTTTTAAATTAAAGTGCGACTTATATACGACATTTATGCGTCAAAAGTGATAATTTGTAACCCACAATTGCTTCAATCCTCTTCGACTCCGCTCCCGGTGACAATTAACATCGATAATTGCTGTGCTAAACTTTAGTGTTAACGGTATGCTAAGACTTTGCAGCCCATTAGTTTTTTAGCCACGGAGGCACAGAAAACACGGATTAGAAAGGCTATTAAAAAGATTACTTCGTTCTGCCTCACTGCCCTTGGTTTTGCAATGAAATAATGGGGAATTAATGACCAATAATCAAAGTTCAATGTTCAGACAAAGTTGGCGCTTACCGCTACTCCCAAATGTTCCCGCGGATAACACAGATTATCGCAGAACCTTCCCCACAGAACACTCTTGCAACATTTTTTTGCCCCTGAGACACAGAAAACACGGGTAAGTAGACTATAAAGATTGCTTAAGGCTACCCCGCTACCCCTGCCTTTCAGTTAGCAATGACGTAGCGGGGAGAATAATCAATAATCAAATTCTAATTTACAGACAGGCTCAACGCGCCATAGGCTAGCCGCTAAGCCCTTCCGCCAATCCGTGGTCTGTGTCCTCACAG
>NZ_DJDT01000236.1 GCF_002432345.1 Pedobacter sp. UBA5917 | reverse complement strand
GAAATTAAGGACATTAAGGTTGCATCAGGCGGTCGCGATTGGTTATTGAAAATTGATAATTGGTCATTTCTATCCCATTCTCCATTATTTAAGCAAATTTCGATACTTTTACCACTATGATCAGATTAAACAGCGATACGCCAAGCGATATTCTTCAGGATGTAAAAATCGGGGACATGGTAACCGATACATTCAGCAAAACAGGCCTGGTAGAAAGCATAGAAATTAATGACGATGGCCTGTACCGGGTTTACGAATTTAACCTCGTTACTGGCAGAACCATTACCGTTAAAAAATAAACACTGTGTGCCAAAGATAAAATTATGCATAAATGCAGGCGCACATTAAAATCGGTGTTTATCCTTGTGCATCTGTGGTAAAAAACATAAACCTAATATCCCTAACCAAATGTCATTACTTATCCTACTTTTCGGTATCCTGCTGCTTTTTATATTGATTTTAAAAAAGATCAACCCGATGATTGCCCTAATTGCCGTGGCTATAATAACCGGCTTATTATTGGGAATGCCGGCTACCAAAGTGATGACTTCCATCAGCAACGGCATTGGCAGTACCTTGGGCAGCATGGTAATGGTTTTGGCGCTTGGTGCCATGATGGGTAAACTGATTGAAGACAGTGGCTCAGCAAAAAAGATCGTTTTTATCCTGATCAGGGCTTTTGGTAAAAAAAATATTCAATGGGCTGTGTTATTAACCGGTTTATTGGTAGGCATTCCCTTATTTTACAACGCAGGTTTTGTGGTTCTGATTCCCTTGGTATTCGCTATTTCGGCCACTACAGGCATTTCTAAACTCTACATTGGCATCCCGATGGCAACTGCACTTTCGGTAACACATGGTTTTTTGCCCCCGCACCCTGGTCCGGTGGCTTTAGCGGGAATTTTCCATGCCGATATCGGTAAAACATTAATTTATGGACTCACTTTAAGCATTCCAATTGCGATTATTGCGGGGATTTATTTCCCAAGGTTGATTATTAAACGTGACCAAACTGCAGGAATCTCGGATTTCAAAATCGATGAGGAAGAAAATCTACCCTCGGCTTCAAGGAGTTTTATTACCGCCCTTTTACCTGTATTTTTAATCATCGCCGGAACAATAGGAAGCAGTTTTAAAACAGATTATTTTGGCAAACCCTTATTCATATTTCTGGCCGACCCTACCGCAGCACTTTTAATTTCGGTTGGCATTGCATTAGCTGTCCAGAAAACAAGCATTTCAAAAGCAATGGAATCTTGTGCAGAAGGTGTTAAAAGCATCGCGATGATTATTTTGATTATTGCAGCTGGTGGTGCATTTAAGCAGATTTTGATCGACAGCGGCATGGGTGAAACGGTAAAACAGCTTACAGGAGGCCTAAATTTATCGCCACTATTGCTGGCTTGGTTAATCACCGCATCACTCCGCGTAACTTTAGGTTCGGCTACGGTAGCAGCATTAACCGCATCAGGAATGGTATTACCCCTCATTGCCCCGAGTGCTCCACCAGAGTTAATGGTTTTATCCGTAGGTGCCGGAAGTTTGATGTTCTCGCACGTAAACGACACCGGTTTCTGGATGTTTAAGGAATACTTTAACCTGAGCCTAAAAGAAACTTTCCGCACCTGGACGATGATGGAAAGTTTGGTTTCTATATTGGGGCTTGTAGGCGTGTTGCTGTTGAACCAGTTTGTGTAGTCATTGCCATTCAGGGGAGAATTTATTGGAAGTTAATGCGTACACCCTCAAAAGACACCGTCATTTCGAGCGGAGCAAAGCGTAGTCGAGAACCCGAAGGCTCAGCCAAGCTAAATCTATCTCGAGATAGATCTCTCCGCTACACTGCGTTTCGTTCGAGATGACGAGCCGTTTTATTTTAATTTATCGATGGTGGTTGAGCGAACAACAATCAAAACTTATCCGTGCTTTCTGAGTCTCCGTGGCTAAAAATAAAAGGTCTTAGCGGGACGCTAAGACCAGTAAATATGGATTATAAATCCAAAGTTCACAGGTCGGGATTGCAAATCCCGACCAACGCATTAATTCTTCACCCTGTTTTTCTCTGCATCTGCACCCGAAGATTCGTGCTTGGATGGCGTAGAAAATGCCTTACCAAAACGGTAACTATAACTTAGCACAACCGATCGCGAATCTTGCCGGTTAACCCAGTTCGCCTCTGTTGCCGCCAGGTTATTGATTATTCCATTGTATACCCTTGTTCTGAAAATATCGTTAGCCGTTAATTTCAAAGTGCTTTTCGGCGAAAGTTTTTTCTGTACTGCTGCACCAAATTCGTGTACTTCGCCCAATAAAAACTGTACGTTAGATAGTTTACTCTGATAACGCATGTTTACCTCTGCATTCCACGTTGGGCTGATTTTAAACTGCAAATTAGGATTGGCCCTTAAATAACTTCCATTAGTAACCAGAAACCCCGTATAAAAATCTGTTTTCGAAACTATTTTTGCATACTCCACATAAGCGTTCAGTTTAAGCCATTTTGTAAAATCGATATCTGCATTTACCGAAACATTTGCAACGGTAGTTTTGCCTACATTGGCCGGTCGGCTATAGTAGGTTCCATCTACAATTTCGATGGTTTCGTTCACCTCATCTTTTACCCAACTATAACCGAAAATGGTGGTAATTTTATTCTTAAAAGTATGCGAAAGCTCAATACTCTGCGTAAATGATGGCTTCAAGAAAGGATTACCAACATAATAGGTAAACTTATCCAATGGTGAAAAGAACGGGTTAAGGTCCTGGTAATACGGGCGGTCGATCCTCCGTCCATAATTTAAGCCTATTTCGTTATTCCCTGCCGAATCCAGTTTATAAGAGAAATAAACCGTTGGGAACAAACTATTGTAGGTTCTTTTAAAACTCGAATCGGGTTTGATCAGGTTCCCTAACTGATGACCGTTTGATACCGTATTTTCGTACCTCAAACCCACCTGGAGCGAAAACCTTTTCCCTTCACGGCTCATGTTCAGATAAGCTGCATTGATATTTTCCTCATACAAAAAGTGATTGCTTTTTTCGTAATCGGCACTCGTTTTTCCACCTGCCGTGTTAAAATAATCGGCAATGTTATCTGTTTTGGTGTAGGCCGTTTTAGCGCCTGCATCAATTTTCCATTTATTTTCCAGCGGGTGCGAATAATCAATTTTAGCCGTGTAGATATCGATATTGGAAGGCAGGTTACCCATTAAAATGTCCTGGTATTTTAATGTTCCGCTGGGCAGGTAACTAAAATTGTAATAAGTCTGATCTGTGCGGTTTCGATAAAGCAGGTAATCCGCATCAAAGGTCAGCTCCCTTCCTGCTTGTTTAAATTTATGCCTGTAATTTAAATTCACACCGGCATTCTGATATTTGATCTGGTCGATATTTTCGGCCCTGATTACCGAATCGAGCTGCATCGATGCGTTTGATAAATTACTGGTATTGTTGTTTACCTGTTTAGAAATACGGTTCATTCCGGTAAGCACAACGCCCCAGGTGGTTTTATCGGAAGCATAATAATCAAGTCCGGTTTTTAAATTAAACGTATTGCCATGCCTGCGGAAGTAAGAGTTCTGATTAAAGTAGGATTTGGCACTACCGTCGTTATTCTTATATTTCCTGTTCAGGTCCAGATCAGTAAAACTATTGTTCAGGTTGTAACTCAAATTCCCAAAAACATTGATTTTATCTTTCCGGTAGTTAAAGTTAAAACTATTGTTCGATCGGCTAAGCTGGCCCTGGTTCAGGCTTAAATTAATCCCTCCGTTAAACCCGGCAGATTTCGTTTTCTTGGTTTTGATATTGATCACCCCGCCATTTCCTGCGGCATCGTATTTGGCAGGCGGATTGGTCATCAGTTCAATCTGATCGAGCGAAGAGGAAGGCAACGAACGCAGGTAGTTTTCCAGATCCCCACCCGACAGGTAAGTTGGTTTATCATCGATAAAAATAGCCACCCCATTTTTGCCTTTGAGCGAAATTGCCCCGTTCTGATCTACATTTACCCCTGGCGATTTACTCAACACATCCAAAGCAGTTGTTCCTGCATTAGAAATCAGTGCATCAACATTTACAACAGTCCGGTCTATTTTCCGTTCTACAAACGCTTTCTGACCAGAAATATTAACCTCTTTTAAATTGGTTCCTCCGGTACTGATTTCAATATCCGATAGCGCAATAACCGCATGGGTGGCATCTAAAACCAGTGTGTCTGTTTTGTAAATAGGCGATCCTACCACCGATATTTTAATCAGGTATTTCCCATAAGCCAGCTTATCAAAACTGAATAATCCGTCTTTCTCCGTAAAACTGGTTTTATTTAATACCGAATCTTTAAGCAGGGCTACAGTAGCAAACTCGATGTTCTTTCCTTCTGCATCCAATACACGGCCATAAATTCTGGATGTTGGTGGTTGGGCTTGAGCAAAAGTAAGGGCAATATTCATCCATACGGCTAAAAAAGCCATGAGTGTAAATTTCATGTGTGGGATTGGATTAGCGCTTTTTAGAAAATTAATTTTTGTTGTTTTCGATCTGGAAATTGTACATCAGCGAATGTCCGTCATTTTTTAAAAACCTCTTTTTATATTTTTGCTGAACGTCGGTACTTTGTTTCACACCGTTTACAACCAGTTCGTCTTTATTAAGCTTGTAAGAAAGTTTGTTGGTGCTACTGATGATATGGTCGCTCATCAATTGCTGATTGATTTCGTCTGTATAATCATGTCCGTCGCCATTGGTTACCGTTTTTGTGGTAACTCTGCGTTCCGAACCTGTTTTTGTGCTTGTAGTTCCGCTATAAGCCGGAGGAGTGGGCGGAGTTGGGGGGGGTGGAGGCGTAGCTGGGCTTGCCGGTACGGCAGGTACTGCAACGGCGGCTCTTGGTGCTCTTGGAGCTCTCGCCGGGCGTGGTGGACGTGGTGGCCTAGGTGCGCGGACATTTTTACTATCCTTATTCTCCTGGGCCCACTTCTCATCCTCCTTTGCCCATTTTTCATCCTCTTTTGCCCATTTCTCATCTTCTTTTGCCCACTTGGCATCTTCCTTGGCCCATTTTGCATTTTCGGCAGCCAATTTAGCATCCTCTTTTGCAAACTTCTCATCTTCCCTTCTTAGCCTTTCATTTTCAATTCTTGCCTTAGCATCTTCTTCCCTGGCTTTTGCATCTTGTTTTACTGCCTGCATATCGGCTTCACGTGCTTTTTGGTCTGCAATTCTTGCTTTTACATCCGCTGCATTTTCGCTAGTTTTCTTTTTTTCATCCAACTGTTTTAGTTGGCGGTCCATTTTTTCGTTGATCTCTTTTTCCAGTTGATCACCTGATTTTTTTTCTACAGTTTTCTTTTTCCTGGTAGTATCCTGCAAAGCCACAATAGTACTGGCTATTTCTTTTTTGGTAACTGTTTTTGCACTGCCCACACTTTTAAAAGCGGCAGTACAAACCACTACCGATACCAGGGCGATGGTTAATATTGTTTTTTCCATTTTGTTTAAAGTTGAATTGGTGTTGAATAACATCCTGCTCGCTCTGTGCAGCAGGCTACCTTTCCTGCCCGTAACCGCCATGGCATAAGCAGGTGCACGCTGCTTAAATTCCTGGCACACGATAAGGGCCTGAACATAGTTTTTACGATCGTTAACACAGGCAATGGCCAAATCATCGCAGCAATGTTCGCGTTCTGTTTTTATTAATTGCGATACCCAAAGTACCGCCGGGTTAAAGAAGAATACAATTTCGATAAAACTCTGTAACACATTTACCAGGTAATCTTTACGTTTGATGTGTGCCAATTCGTGAGAGAGGATGGCCTCTACTTCGGCATTAGACAAACCATTGATCAATCCTATTGGAATGAGGATTAAGGGTTTAAAATGTCCTACTACCATGGGCACCTGTGCAATACCCGATTGCACCAGCTTAACCTCTTGGGTTAAACCCAGTTTTGCAGCAAGTTGGTTAAGTTTTTCGTCCCATTTTTTACCTGCCGCATAAGTTTTATGCCTGCGTAGATGGTAAACACCATTTAAACCTACCATTAACTGGATACTTTTTCCACAGATGATCAGGAACCAAACCAAAACAATCTGATAAGCATAAGCATTCCACAGTGAGAGGATTTTGCTAATACCCGAATACATATCCTGCTGTACATTGGTAACGCCCGGTTGATTTGTTATGGCCTCGGGCAGGTTAATCCCTGTTTGGTGTACTACCTGCGATTGTGCAGGATAAACGGGTGCTTGAAGTTCTATATAAAAAGCAGAACCAATTGCGATAACAAAAAGTCCTAAACATAGGGTAAGCAGGTTATAACGTAAAGTTGCGCTCGCCTTACGGGTGGTAAACATCACCAAACCGGCAAATAACGCTAAAATTACCCCAAGCCATAACGAATGGAACAAGGTAGCACCCAGGGCATGAAGCCAGTTTTCGGGCAAAAGGTTAATTAATTTGAATTCCATAATTGTGGTTCTTTGTAGAATCTGTTGTTATTAATTAGTCCATGCTATCCAATAGCCGCTTAATCTCTTCTATTTCCTGTTTCGATGTTTTTTCGTTACCCAAAAGCTGCATCATCAATTGCGAAGCAGAACCTTTGTACAATGTGCTTACGAAACGGTCTAACAACTGAACCTTGGTTTTCTCTTCTGCCTCTACCGGAATATAAATGTGTTTCATTTGGCTCTCATCACGTTTTAAAATTCCTTTTTCGGCTAAAATCTGCATCTGTTTCAAAGTTGAAGTATAATTAACCTCTCTTTGTTCGTTCAGTTTATCGTTTACAAACCGAACGGTACTCGGTCCAAATTCCCATAATACCTGAAGGATTTCAAGTTCAGCTTTGGTTGGTTCGGGCAGATGATTTTCAGCTTGTATACTTTTCATATTTTAAAGGTACGATGTTTTTCGTACGATACAAATATTAGGATTATTATTTTTGTTAAAAATTCACAACAAGCTGATTATGAGAAAAATAAATTAAATATGAATGAATATCGATAATATACGCTCAAAAAAAAATAGTCATCTCGACTGAAACGAAATGGAATGCCCGCCTGCTTCGGGCAGGGAGAGATCTAACTCGAGATGACCGCACGAGAGAAGCCTTCGGCGAGGGCAAGCTTGTACCAATCTTTCATCGGTTAGCCAGGGCAACAAGTTACTGCAGGATAGAAAATCGATTGCATAATACATATTTGGTAAATTATCCCATTTTGATAACAATCACCAATCACCTTAATTTCCATCAAAGGAAATCCGGCAATAGCTGATCAAATTTGGAGCTAAATCTATCCTTATGTTACCTATTTCTATTTACGGGTTACATTTTACTGCCTTATCCATTTAAGATGACAGCTAAAATGAACTCCATCTATGGATTGTTTATCAGATACCTGATATTAACAATCATTTACCTTGTGCTGCTTATAGGCTTTGGTGAATATTATTTTTTTACCAGTTTTAATATCGAAATCCTCAATTTTGATGATATTGGCGACCTGATATCCTCACAAAGAGGCCTATCACACTGGGAAACATCAAGTTTTTTGATCTTTTTGCCTTTTCTCATTACGCTGGGTTTTATTATCCATTTCTGGGTTTTCGATACAACTACAGAAAAACGTGCCCGGAACCTGGCTTTTCTTCTCGGGATATTACCATTTGCTTTTTCGCCTGCATTGATCAACTACGAACAAACCGGAACATCACTGCTATTGATCGGCATTTCATTGATGCTTTTAATGGCGCTCTGGATTATCCTTTTTCACATCAGGATGTTCCAGTTCAGCTACTTATCGTTTCACCTGTTTGCTTCCTGCTGCGTATTAACCACTTTTATGGTTGTTAACCGGATTGATAACCGTATCCAAAACTGCTTAAACAGTTCTAAAGATTTAGGGGCGGAACAGCATTCTTGTCCTACAAAATTAAACAGTCCTGTTGTTTTTATCGGGAGTACGCCATCTTTCAATATCTATTACTCGCCAACCGAGCACAGAAGTATCATATTACTTAAAACTGAGCAAAAAGTTGATTAGGCATTAGAATACCTCCAGCTGCCCATACGAAAAAACGGCATTTTCAAATTAAGCGCCATACTTAAAAAATAACTGTGGCTGCTTAATTTGAGCTTTTTAATTACAATCAATAATTAATTTGACAATTATCAATCTATTTATGCATATTTATCATCATTTTTATTGGAAGTTTGTCTATTAATCCCTATTAAAACCTAAAGGAAATGTTTTTCTTGGAATCCCCCATTAAAAAAACCCATAGTTTTTTTGATAGGCCAGTTAGTATGGTCTCCTTTCTAATCAAGATGTTTTTTGCTCCCGATCTTGCTTGCCTAATAATTTGGCACCTGCAGGTCGATTTAACTACATATTCATAAATGAAAATTTTCAGTTTATTACATCACCGCATCCCCATATGCACCGATTTTGTCAGGTTTTGTCCTCCAAAAGGTGCATATAACCCCAGTAAATTATTTTTAAGTTCTGCAGCTTCTTATATTATTCCCAATCATCCTTCTTCTTTTTCCAGCGTCACCGGCCAAGCTTGCAGCATAAATATTGATCAGATAAAAACAGGATCCGGAAATAAGGGTTAATACCTTTTTACTTATTCAAATGACAATGATTGTCCTTAGGGTTAAACATATAATTTAAATGGAGGGATCTAAAGTCTTGATTATACTCGAGGATTTTGATTTAAGGATAAAAATCACAGAAATACTTACTATCGCAAAATACAATGTAAAATCAACAAACAGTGGAAAGCAGGCGATAGAGATGATCAGGACAACGCCTGTAGATATCATCATTTCGGGCGTTAATGTTAACGAAATAGATGGTTTAGGGGTATTACAGGTAATTAACAAGTTTACGGAAACTGCAGGGATAAATTTTATTATGCTACTGAACAACAAAGACTACGATCTTGCCCGCAGGGTGATGGAACTTGGCGCCGATGGCTATCTGATGAACCCTTTTGATGATGGGGAACTGCTTAACCAGGTTGAGGTTAGGCTGAGAAAAAAAAGATTACAGCACGAATTATTTTTAAAACAACATACCCAGTTAAGGAATATACATAACAGTAAGGATGATTTATCATGGTTACGATCGAGGTTTGAAGGAAGTTTGCCAAGGCACTTTAAAAAAAACCAGGTACTTTATTACAGGGGGGAAAGACGGGCGCTGGGCCTTCATTATATTGTATCAGGGAAGATAAAAACTTATGTAGCAGATACAGCGGGCAATGTATTGATTACCGGCATTTATGGTCCGCACGAATATTTTGGTCTTCAGGGAACATTGCTTGGTACCGAAAACAAAGAAATTGCCGAAACTATTGACAGTGCAGAGATATTGACCATTCCGTTTAACGATGTGCAGCATTTAATTACAGATTACCCTGAAATATTTGCTGTTTTTGCAAAAGATCTTGCCCAGACACTGAACAACCGCGATGAAAAACTGTTAAACATCGCTTATTACTCGGTACGCAAGCGGATTGCCAATGCCATCATCGGTCTTACCAAGCATAGCCTGGATGATGATAATGGCAGATTTATCCTCCCCCGGTACGACCTTGCCTGTTTGGTAGGTATTGCAACTGAAACCTTAAGCCGTGTACTGGGCGATTTTACAAAGGAAGGGTTGATAGAAAAAGCGGGCAACAATATTATTATAACGGATATAAAAGCGCTAAAAATGATGAAAAACTGATGTTTTTATTAAAAATGAGAAAGATCAAGATAAGGGTTGACGAAGATCAGAGGGAAATTAATTTCAGATATTGAACTTAGTAAAAACTAATCTGATAAAAGGTTGTATATATATTTTATAAAATGGCCATAGGCTAAAAAACTAAAACGTTTTAAACTATGTACATGATGCGGGGATTGAAATGTGGGCTTAATAATACCGAATAACAAACAATAAACCAAAATAACTATGATACGAAACCACTTAACTAAATTAACATGGATGTAGCTTATATTAAATACTTTTATAAGGTTTTTCTTCCTTTATTAGACCGGGTGAAAGATAGGGCGGCACTCCGTTTTCTGTATAGGCATACCGCTTTTTTCACCATTCAAAAAGGGCAACCTCTTTTCAGGCCGAACAGTACTGCTGCAAACGGCAATATCATCATCATAGCCGATGGCCTGGTGAATGGTTTTTTATTGAACAGGGATGCCGAACAGGCCAATATTTGGCTGGGTAAACCTGGGAGCATATATATATGTGATAATTTTAGCTTTACCGACCATACTTTTAACCTGTTGGCCATTGAGGATACCATTGTATTTATCATTGATAAGAAAGAGCTTGAAGAGGGCTGCAACTGGTACCCTGCGCTCGATTCGTTATTCAATTTTTACCTTCTGCGCAATGCAATGGCTGATGCGAACAACAGGAATATCCTGTTCAGGATGCAGAATATCGAAAATAAAACACGGTTGTTCAGGCGTATGTATCCGGGTTTATCCGAACGGATCCCTGCAGAACTGCTACTCTCCTATCTCGAACCCAGCTCAACCCTGAGGTCGGAACACGATATACAGCTGGATAAAATATTTAACGAAAAATTCATTCACAATCCCTGGTCGTTAATGTTAAAGGAAACTTACCTCGGTTAGTGCAAATTGCTGTTGAATAAGGGATAAAACTTACTCAACAGCAATTATCTGTTATGGTTTATTGATGAGTGAAAGGTCATCCAGAATAATATCCCCGGAAACAGTTTTATCAAATACAAACTTAATATTACGGAGATCGTTAAGCTGAAATGGTGTATGTACACCTAAAATTTTAGCTACATCAAAATAGAAAAAATCCGGTACAGCTTCCGAATTCGGGTAATCGTTAAACAGGTTAAACTTACTCAGGTTTTTGGCTACCTGTGGCTGTAAATAAGCACAGCTGCTAAGTGGAAAAGAAAACCGGTGTTTTTTACCATCTTCGAGCACAATGGTAAAGTTGATGGGCTTTGCCTTACCGCTATTTTCTTTCCCCTGCGCCAAAGAAAAACTTACCATTTTGCCGGATAGGGAAACCGGCGCCGATAAACTGAGCGAAAAGAAACCAGGCTGATGTTTTGTTTTTACACTGTCCCATCCGAGATAAACTGCTTTTGTAACCTGTAATCCCCATAAAAATTTATTCTGTTGCTCTTTCCATTCGCGTAAACCACTTGTGGTAATCCGGCCGCCACCAATAGTTGCCGAATTAACATCCACATCTTCGTCGAAATTGGCCAGTACCGTTCTTTGGGCCGGTTCAAACTGGTTCATATAAATCTTTTTGGGTAACCAGTTTCTACCAGAACGTGCATCCATAAAAAGTGGTTTATAATCTGTTTTACCCTGAAGTGTGGTTTCCAGAAATGAACTGATGTATACGCTTAATATCTTTTGCTGTTCCTGCTGTGTCATCAGCTGTTTTAAATTAAACCGGTTAATTCCCGGACCGGTATCATCCCTCCTGCCCCATACCGAATTAAACTGACCATGATTGGCCGCACTCAGATAAAGACCGGCCTTAAAGCCATTAAACACAGGTGAGAATTCGATTCTTTTCATTGTGGCCAAACCGCCATAAGTTTGCATATCCATATCGAGCGCCCCCTGGATTACAAAATAGTTGATATCCTTCGCAACTGTTAAAGTTCCACCCGGCTTATACTGACCATCAACAGGGGCAATGGCCACAACCGCACCGATATTGAAATTAAAATTAAATACCTCTCTGGCATCATCCGGATAATGGTGAAGCTTATTGAACACCGCTGCATGGGTTACCGCCTCGCCCCCCCTCGAATGGCCGATAATGGCAATCTTATCCATATCTATCTTTTTATAAAAAACATTTCCGGCCGTATTGTTCCAATTGCGTAAAAGCTCCAGGTGTTTTAAAAGCAACCAGGCCCTGGCAGCATTTTCATTTTTTAGCCCACCGCCAAAAACATCCAGATCGGTTAAGGATAGGTTGAGAAAATTCTCATCAACCGAAACCACCATATAACCGCGGCTGGCAAACAATTCCCCTAAAAAAGTATAACCCGGATCCGAAGGCTGTTGCCCTACATGATTTCCATGGATGATCATCACCAAAGGCAGTGGCCCTTTTTTTTCCTTAGGATACCAGACAAGTGCATTCATCGGTAAAGCTTTTTGATCGAAACCAAAATACATGGTGCGTAGTTTGCCCGAAACCCCGGTCCACGAGCTAAGTAACCGCGATCCATCAATGCTTTTTGTTTTAATATCTACGCTATCGCTAAACGCTTTCCGCCATTTATCTTTTCCGCTCCCGTAGGTTAGAAATGCTGTCTGGTATGGTCCTTTTAAAGATGGATCCGGCAGATCCAGTGTTACGGGCAGATTACCTTTCATTTTATAATCAACTACCTCTTCCGCTTTGTTTCCCTCCCCTAAAAAAACAGCAAATCCCCAAACAAATGCAATGGAGGCAATAAGCAGCACAGCAAACCAAAAAATCCGTTTTGCATTTTTTAAAGGAAATAAACTACCTTTTTTCCATTGGTAAAGTCCTGTAAGGATCAGCACCGGGAGAACAATCATTGCAAAAATCAATAACCAGCCATAGGTTTTAGGCAGATGGAAAAAATTAAATGCAGCCAGGTACCCCAATATAATCGCAACCTGGTATGCCGATGGAATGCAACGGAGCAGCTTTAACAGCCACACCAGCAATATGGAAATAATAAGACCACAGGCTATGTAAAATAACAGGTAAACAATCAGGTACAGCGGCGGAATATCCTGATAAAGATAAAGTACATGCATTACCGACAGGAAAACCACAACAAAAGCCACAATCAGCTTTCCGGCTATATTGGGCAATTTTTCTGCAGGCGAAATAAATTCAATAAAACGTTTAAAGAGCGATTTGAGCTTTGTAATGATTGTCATGGTTAGGATGATAGAGGTACATGCAAAAAAAACAAACGGGCGACCAAACGAATCGCCATTTAAACAAATTAGAGAAAAATTACAAAGTTTCAAAATATGAACCGGTAGAATGGCCAGCCAATAAACCATATCGAAAATGATATTGATCAGACACAAAACATCAGATGTTTAAAAATAACATCATATCTTTGAAGTGTTAATTGAAAAACAATGAAACAGGAAAGCAGGCTTTTTGAACAGATAGCGGTTAAAATCAGGAACGATATTAAAGAGGGCAAGTTTAAGGTAGGAGAAAAAATTCCTTCGGAGCCTGCCTTAATGGAGTTGTATGGCGTTGGCCGATCTACTATTAGGGAAGCCATAAAATCGTTAACCTTATCCGGCATCCTCACCGTGCAGCAGGGCTTTGGCACCAAGGTTAATCCAGTTTCTTCCGAACCGATTGAACAGCGTTTACGCAGTTCCGATTTTGGGGAAATTAATCAGGTTAGGGCTTTGCTCGAACACGAAATTGTGCGCTTGGCCACACAGAACAGAACCGATATCGATTTAAAAGCCATCGCCGAAGCACTTGAAAAAAGAAAAACGGCAATTGAAAATGGATTGCGAACAGCATGTACCAATGCCGATATCGAATTTCATCTAGCTATAGCGAGGGCATCAGGAAACCATGTACTGGCCGATCTTTATGGAAGTTTCACGGTAATTATCCGCGATTTTTTTGCCAAACGTGCACCATCGGGCATTACCCATTTCGCTATGAGCCATCATTTACACCAGGCACTGTTTAATGCTATACTTAACGCCGAAGCCGATGCGGCCCGCGAAATTACCACCAGCATTTTGAACAATAATCATTAAATATTAAATCATGTCAATTTTAACTTTCACGCTCATTTTAATACTCGGGGCCTACCTTGCAGGTCTGGTGGGCTCGCTAACCGGACTCGGGGGCGGAGTAGTTGTTATTCCGTTGCTTACGCTCGTTTTCCATGTCGATATCCGTTATGCCATCGGTGCAGCCCTCCTTGCTTCGATAGCCAATTCATCAGGTGCGGCAAGTGCCTACATCAAAGAAGGGATTACCAATATCAGGCTGGGGATGTTTTTAGAAATTGCCACTACGGTAGGTGCCGTAATTGGCGCATTGATAGCAGTTTATACGCCAACCAACACTATCGCTATACTTTTTGGTGCTGTACTTCTATTTTCTGCTGCCATGACATTGAGAAAGAAAAACCAGGAAGCTTTAACCGAAGGCAGCAACCTTTCTGCCGTACTAAAACTCAACAGCAGTTATCCAACACCAGCGGGAAAGGTTGATTATAAACTCAAAAATGTTGGTGCAGGTTTTTCGATCATGACAGTGGCCGGTGTAATGTCGGGTTTGTTGGGAATCGGTTCCGGAGCTTTAAAAGTATTGGCGATGGATACCGCAATGAAAATCCCATTTAAAGTAAGTACTACTACGAGTAACTTTATGATCGGGGTTACCGCAGCTGCCAGCGCCGTTGTGTATCTGCAACGCGGTTATATGGATCCAGGCATAGCTTTCCCGGTTGTACTTGGTGTATTGGGCGGAGCGTTTACCGGCGCCAAATTACTTACAAAAATCAATCCGGCCACTTTACGAATTATTTTCTGTATCGCCATCACTTTCGTTGCCCTCGAAATGATTTACAACGGTTATCATCACAAATTTTAAGTCAGAATAAAATGAAAAATATTATTTCAACCCATTTGATACAGGACCGCGATGTAGAAAAAATCGTGGGCAAACTATTGAGGTTTGGTGTAGTTACAGCCAGTTTGATTGTTTTATTTGGCGGTATATTATTCCTGGTGCAAAACGGAGCGCAAGGCCGGCCCGATTATCATATTTTTAAAGGTGAGGAAAGCGATTTTATCACTTTTAAGGGCATTTTTATGGGGCTTTTCACCTTTAAACCCATGGCCATTATCCAATTTGGGGTGCTGCTATTGATTATTACCCCAATTATGCGGATCGTATTCTCACTGTTTGCCTTTATCCTGGAAAAGGATAAACTTTATGTGGTAATTACCTTAATTGTGCTGGCTATTATTATGATTAGCACTTTTGGTGGATTGAAGGTTTAAAACGTTACCATATCTATGAATATTTTTTAACATATATACATTAATTGTTATTAAAAAAAACAAAAAATATATGATATAAATGAATTTCTTTATATTTTTAACAAAAGTATACGATATACATGAAACTCATAGAAAGGCCAACTTATATTAACCGTATCATTCCGTTTATTAATAAGCAGGTAATAAAAGTACTTAGTGGTCAAAGACGTGTAGGTAAAAGCTACGTGATGCTCCAATTGATGGAAAATATCAGGTCTTCGGATAATAATTCCAATATCGTATATATAAACATGGAGCTAGATGATTTTTCATCTATAAAAATGCACGAAGATTTATCTGCTTATCTCAAAGACAAATTCCCATCTGATAAAAACAACTATTTCTTTATCGATGAAGTTCAAGAGATAAAAGAATTTGAACGGACTTTACGCAGTTTACTGGCAAAAAACATTTGCGATATATATTGTACCGGTAGTAATGCAAATATGCTTTCGGGCGAACTTGCAACTTATTTATCAGGCAGATACGTGATTTTTCAGATCCATGCCTTAAGTTTTCTTGAATTTCTTGAGTTTCATCAGATTGAAAATAAATCTGAGTCTCTCATGCTTTACCTTAAATATGGTGGAATGCCCTTTTTACCTAATATTGGACTACAAGAGAACCTGCCTTATGAATATTTGAGAAGTGTTTACGCTACAATATTATTAAAAGATGTAGTGGCTAGAGAGAATATCCGCAATGTTTCCTTTTTAGAAAATCTGGTAGCTTATCTTGCAGACAATATAGGCAGTTTATTTTCGGCCAATAATATCAGTAAATACCTTAAATCCCAAAAAATAGATATTTCTACCCAGTTAACCATAAACTATTTGAGGGCATTAAGCAACACTTTTTTTGTACATAAAGTACAACGTTCTGAAGTTGGAGGTTTGAAAATATTCGAAATAGGAGAAAAATATTATTTTGAAGACCTGGGCTTGCGAAATGCCATTGTGGGTTTTGACCAATTGGCAGATATACACAAATTAATGGAAAACGCTGTTTATCTACATTTGAGACAACAGAACTTCAATGTTTTTGTTGGTAAACTCGGTAATAATGAAATTGACTTTGTAGCAGAAAAAAATGGGGATAAGGTATATATACAAGTTTGCCTAACTATACAGTTTGAAAATACTGCAACAAGAGAATTCGGGAATCTTTTAAAAATAGAAGATAACTATCCAAAATATGTTATTACACTAAATGATATGATAATCGGGAAAAACAGGGAAGGCATCATGCAGAAAAACTTACTAGAATTCTTGTCCGAGCCAATCGATAATTAATAAACATTTAAGTTATACACTTATAACCATAGGAAATCTTTAATATCTCCTATGGTTATATGATATAGTGTTAACAGAAATACCTCTACCCTTTCACCTCTTTAATCACGGCAATCAGATCTTCTTCCCCATATTTTGATGATGCAGCCTCAAAAGTATTCAATGCAGTTTTGGCCAGTGGCGAATCCAAACCTATCGCTTTAGCTAAATTTAAATCCTTTACAATATGTTTAAGGGCAAAAGCAGGTTTATAATTATCGGCGATGATAGCATCACCCTTAATTTTAGTAAAAACATTGGCAATAGCGCCATTATTAAGCAAATTAAGGAGGTCTTCGGTTTTAATGCCCTGTTGATTGGCAAACAGTACCGTTTCAGCCAAACCTTGTGTATATAATGCCAATAACGAATTAATGGCCAGTTTTGCACCATTTCCAGCCCCTATATCACCTAAACGTACGGCCATTTTACCCATTTTTTCGAGGATAGGTTTTACCCTTTCAAAAGCGGTTTCATTGCCACCCACCATAATCACCAATTGACCGGTTTCAGCCTGCTTTACACTTCCCGAAACAGGGGCATCTAAATATTGTCCGCCTTTCTCCTGGCATAATGCAGCCATTTCTTTCGAAATTGCCGGAGAAACGGTACTCATGTTGATGATCACTTTATCCGAAATATCGGCGCTGAAAAGACCATCTGCACCATTAAAAATCTGGTTGATTGCCGCATCATCAGATACCATCAGTACCAGCACATCTGTTTCGTTAACCAGGTTTTTTGGCATTCCGGCAACCGACGCACCCATTTCTATCAACGAAGCTTCTTTATCTTTGCTCCTGTTGTAAACCGTAACCTTATAATCTGCTTTTATCAATTGTTCGGCCATTGGGATCCCCATGTTACCCAGGCCGATCCAACCTATTTTTGTAGTATTCATTCCGTTGTTTTTATGATAAACAAATGTGGCAAAGAAAAAGCTGAAATCGTTTAACAATTGGTAAAAATACCATCGTAAAAGAATTATTTTATAAAACCATCTTCGAAATACTAATAAAATTAGTAAATTAGCCGTCTCATAAAATCTGTACTATACCCAACGGTTCCAAAGATATGGCAAGCCCTCTTAAAAATTTATATTCTCCTGCTTTTTACGATCGTTTAGCCAGGGTTCTGGCGGTTACCATTCCAAATTTCGACAAAGAAAAATTCGTTAAAGAGATTTTTACTGCGGATTTTGAATCAAAAGAATTGAAAGAGCGGATGAAACATACTTCGAAGGTTTTGCACAATTTCTTACCGGAAAACTATCCGCAAACCATTGAGCTGGTTAAAAAAACGATCGAACAGTTAAGAATGCAAGGAATTGGGGAAGATGGCCTGGCTTTTATGTTCCTGCCCGACTATATCGAAACCTACGGCATCAATCATTTCGAAACTTCTGTTGAAGCGCTTGAGTTTGTAACACAGTTTGTAAGCTGCGAATTTGCTGTGCGTCCTTTTATCTTAAAATACGGAAATGAGATGATTTTAAGGATGCAACAATGGTCGTTACACGAAAGCCATAAAGTGAGACGATTAGCCAGCGAGGGCAGCCGACCGCGTTTGCCTTGGGCCATGGGCATTCCCTTTTTAAAAAAAGACCCTACATCTATCTTGCCCATACTGGAAAACCTGAAAACTGATCCATCAGAATATGTGCGACGCAGTGTGGCCAACAACTTAAACGATATTGCGAAAGATCATCCTCAGGTGGTGCTGGATATTGCAAAGAAATGGTCAAATTTAGGTAGCGAAACGGATGTCATTATTAAACATGGCAGCAGAACTTTGCTTAAACAAGGTCATGCCGACATTCTTAAACATTATGGCCTGGATGACAAGGGGATTGTATTAACCGATTTTAAAATCCTTACTCCTGAAATTAAAATTGGTGAAAGTCTCGAATTTTCATTTTCGA
This sequence comes from Pedobacter sp. UBA5917, assembly GCF_002432345.1. Lineage (GTDB taxonomy): Bacteria > Bacteroidota > Bacteroidia > Sphingobacteriales > Sphingobacteriaceae > Pedobacter. The sequence goes on along the minus strand of NZ_DJDT01000236.1, from coordinate 909 downwards.
TCCTGAATGAAAATCCTACGGGACAAAAAGTACGTTTGGAATATGCCATTTACTATAAAAAACAGAATGGACAGAACACAAAAAAAGTATATAAAATTTCGGAGCGCATTTATCCTGCCGGAGCAAATGTCAACATTGTGCGCAAACAAAAATTTGTGCTGATTACCACAAGAAAATTCCATTTGGGCGACCACCAGCTATCCATGATCATCAACGGTGCTGAAAAAGAAATTTCGAACTTCGAATTAACGGCTTAGTTTCGAAATTAATTCATCCAGCAGGGCAACCTGTTTTTCGTTGATGTGTTTAATGGCTTCGTTGTAATCAAACCATGCAGCTTTATCAACTTCTGCAAAAATTGCCCTTTTGCCTGAGCGGGGCGGCCATTCAATTTCGAAGGTATTGCTGACAATGTTTGCGGTATCTATATCGCCTGCTATTGCCCAGCAAAAAACTTTTTTCCCTCCTTTTTGAACAATCGGCGATAGCTCTATAAAATCACCAGACAGGGTTTTGCCTGTTTCTTCTGCAAATTCGCGGATGGCAGCCGTTAAGGGTGCTTCATCTTCATTTAATTCGCCTTTGGGAATAGTCAAGAAACCAAGGTCTTTTTTAGCGAAAAAAGGTCCACCGGGGTGTACAAGAAAAAATTCGATATTCTGATCTGTTTTTCTGAAAAGTAGAATTCCGGCGCTTTGTTTCATTGGGAATAAGTTAGATAAAGTATGCGATAATATAAATTTATTTTTTTTAAACCTATCGCATTTTTCATCCCCCTACCCCCTTAAAAGGCTATCGTGTGGACACATCTTTTTAAGGCGCTTTGCTAACTTGCTTTAAAACCCGAATAGGTCTTACCGAAGAACGCCAGTCAATCCCAAGTGCAGGGAAATCAAAAAAACAGTTGCA